>JAYUWT010000071.1:0-2279 GCA_043753405.1 Saprospiraceae bacterium
CAGCCAGTACAGCAGGGGCAGGGGAGGTATAGAATTTTCTTTGGTATTCTTTGGTGGCAAAATGCACCATCCCTTTAAATCCGGAAAATAGAATGTCCCTTTGTTTGCACCCAATGTGATTTGCCAAAAAAGAAAATCTATCATTGTTGTCCGACTAAAATTTCATTCTAGGGTTGTCATTCATTTTTAAAATACCAAATTTCCTCACAGCCTTGAATTTTTTGCCACCTTGTGTGTCCTGAAGTTCAAAGAATAAACTGCTTTGAACATGCTATTTAAATGATGCGGAAGGTAGAAGTACCATGGCCCCGCGACCGGGATTGGATCAGGCAAACCGGTCAAACCTTTCTGGTGGTGCTGAGCTTTCAAGGCCAGGTACTGAGCAACCAGAATTGGTATGTTTTGAAGAGCTGAACGAAAGTGAACCGTACGATGAAGTGTCGTGAAAATACATCTTGTCAAAACTAAGAGGGAAGGAACTCATTAGGATAATCCTTGTAAACGCAGCTGAGAGTTGGCAAGGAGACAAGCGGCATTAAGGCGGCAGGAATTCATTACAGGCGTTTAAATGGAACAGGAGAACCTTGTCCTGTAAGACAAGGGGCGGATCAGTTCGTAGTAGTGATGATGTTTCTGGAAACGGAAATGGAGCAAAGGGACTGAATCAATCAGTTTTAATGATATCACAACCAAAATTGGGAGGATGGAATTATTTAAAACAAAGTCAAATCATGGAAAATCTATCCCTGTTACCCAACAACAGATCCAAAAGGCCTGGAAAAAAGTAAAGGCAGCTGGTGGAAGTGGCGGAGTGGACAGGAAAAGTTTGTCTGATGTCCAAGACAATCTGCGGAATGAGTTGTACAAATTATGGAACAGAATCGCATCTGGAAGTTATTTTCCAATGCCGGTGAAAGGGTGCATGATTCCAAAAGGACAGGGAGGCAAAAGACTGCTAGGTATACCCACCATTTTAGACAGGGTGGCCCAGCAGGTGGTAAGAGACTTACTGGAACCAATAACAGAGTCGTTCTTTCACAAGGATAGCTTTGGCTACAGGCCAGGAAGAAATACACACCAAGCCATCAAACAATGTACTCAAAGATGTTTTGAAAAAGCATGGGTAATCGATCTGGATATTAAAGGTTTCTTTGATAATATAGACCACGAATTGCTGCTGCGATCCTTACAAAAACACACAGACCAGAAATGGATCTTAACTTATGTAGATAGATGGCTCAAAGCACCTTTGATGCTTGAAGATGGATCCTTACAACAAAGAGATAAAGGCACTCCTCAGGGAGGTGTCATTAGTCCTTTGCTGGCAAACCTGTTCCTTCATTATGCCTTTGACAAGTGGATGAAAATTAATAATCCGCAAATTGAGTTTGAAAGGTATGCCGACGACATTGTGGTACATTGCTTTTCAGAAGAGGAAGCAAGGCAAATATTAGAAAAGATTCGTGAAAGATTGAAAATTTGCAAACTTGATCTACATCCTGTTAAGACCAAAATAGTCTACTGCAAACAATTCAACAGGCGGAGAAAATATCCAAATGTTTCTTTTGATTTTCTTGGTTTTAGTTTTAAGCCAAGGAAAAGCAAGAGCAAAGATGGGAAATTCTATCTTGGCTTTGGTCCGGCTATAAGTACAAATGCAAAGAAACAGATTGTACAAGAAATCAAACAATTTAAAATTCATAGAGCCACAAATGCTGATTTACAAGAATTAGCAAATAAATTGGCACCACATTTAAGGGGATGGATTAATTATTATGGTAAATTCAGAGTATGGGAACTTCAAAGAGTGTTTAGAGTACTAAATGACCGATTGGTTAAATGGATTATAAACAAACATAGAAATTTTCGTGATCAAAAAACCAAGGCAAGATTAAGATTAAAACAAATTGCCCAAGACTATCCCAACTTATTTGTGCATTGGCAATATAGATTTTATCCCGGATAATGACTGATTGATAAGAGCCGTATGATGGGAGACTATCACGTACGGTTCTGTGAGCGGCTGGGGGTGAAAACCCCCGGTCTACTCGACTTTTTTCCAAGAAAAAAAGGTGGGCCCAGCCGGCGAGGCGAATGTCAAATAAGTCACCCCTTGATTAGAGGGAACTGCCTAAAATTAACAATACTCAAATCGAGCTAGAACCTTTATCATTGTTAAAGAATAACTATTTTAAATAATTTTTTCTCGGACAACAATGAAAATCAATATTTGAATAAGCGGTTAAATATGACTCCAAATCAATCATGCCACTGCTCTG
>JAYUWT010000072.1:0-5612 GCA_043753405.1 Saprospiraceae bacterium
AATTTCTTAAACATTTCATCCACTTTGATGATTTCATCCAATGTATCATCCAGATAAAAAGCGATATCGGGCACACGTCTGACGTGTTTTCTGATGCGATGGTAAAGATTCTTTTTAACGTCGTGGATCGCATTTTCGAGTTCCAGTAATACAGCCTGTTTGTTTTCAACATTAAAAACACTCAGATAGATCTTAGCCAGTGCAAGATCCGGAGTGACATTGACAGTGGTCACGGTCACCATAGGTTCAGGACCATATATATAATGGCCATCTGCCTGTAAAACGAGGCTGATATTTCTTCTTAATAACTCTGCTACTTGTAATTTCCTGAAGGACATGTTTTATCATTTTCACCGGATGCTCCGGTTTTTCAAAAAAGAATTGCAAAGATAATTAATTCTGCAACTAGGGGAAAAAGTACGATATAGCTTTTAACACAGAGATTATGTGACTTCTTGTTCTAGATTTCTTTAAATAATTAAAAGTCAGGTTTTAAGTAGCTGGGTATTAGAGAGCATCAGCTTTTTAAAATAAGTAATGGGTAATAGGTAATAGGTAATAAAGGCAAAATGATTAGAAAGAGTATTCTCTTTTCCACACAAAGCCATTAGCATCAGCCTTCCAGCTTTAGGTATTAAGCTATAAGCTGTATGCCGCTCCGTAATATTATTGGTTATTAAAAGGTCTGTTTCATCTCCGCCTCACTCTCCACTCTCAACTCTCCCCTTTCAATTCCAGAAAGCCATCAGCTTTTTAAAATAAGTAATGGGTAATAGGTAATAAGTAATAAAAGCATAATTGGTTAGAAAGAGTATTCTCTTTTCCACACAAAGCCATTAGCCAAAAGCCATTGGCCATCAGCCTTTCTTTTCCTGCTAAACCGTTTCATCTTCGCGACATTCTCCCCTCTCAACTCTCACCTTTCAACTCCTTCAACATCCACATATTACACCCAAAATGACCTGAATTACCCATCGGGCCATTCAGTTTACTAAAGCCATATTTTTCATAAAGGCCGACAGCCTGTTGCAATTGCGGTAATGTTTCCAAGTACATTGATTCATATCCGTCATCGCTAGCATATTTCATTGAATATTCGAGTAATAATTTTCCAATGCCCTTGCCCCTGTATTGATTGTTAATGTACATTTTTACAAGTTCACAGGTCTTGTCAGGCAATCCTGCAGTAGGGTAATAGCCACCACCTCCGACGATCGTTCGATCCAAAAGGGCTACAAAATATTTTGAACCCTTTGTATTAAATACCTCCGAAAGATGATCTGTAGTGGGGTCAAAATAAACAGTGCCCGGGAGATTCGCACCAAAATCTTCCAGCGCGTCCCTGACTATTTTAGCCAGAAAAGGATCGTCTTCCGGCAATATCTGTCTTATCTCAACATTATTTTCCATAGAAAAAATAATAACTAACAATTAATAATTAACAACTATAACTCCACCTTATATTGTACAGCGAAAAATAGAAAATGTTTTTCAGCTTTCCATGGATTAAAAGAAGATATCATCAAATACAGTTTATCTTTTCTATAAGCAATTAAAATGCCTGGATCCACTAGCCTTATATGGTCATCCCAAAAAATCTGTAAAGTAGCTCCGGCGCGAAATGTTTTGAAAACAGGGAACTGCAGGTCCGACCAGTTAAAGTAAAAATTGGGCTTCTTATTAAAAATAAGGGAATATTGGTTGGTCAGGTTAAATTCCACCTTTGGATGGATGAGATTATAATAAAATTGAAACGAACCTCCCTGGTAATCGCCCGTCAAAGCACCCAATTGTGGTGTGAAGATGTGAGTGGCCTTTTTTCCGATCACAAAACTACGACCTAAATAGAGCCCGAAAGTTCCATTTCGGTCATAATTGTACCGAAGCTCTCCATAAAAATTGCCTTTTGTAAAAGGAATGTATGGGATCAACAAAGGATTATATTCTTTAAGATCATATGGATAATTAGGAAAGATTCCACCGATCAAGGCAGGGTAGATGGTCCACGAAGCCTCCTGACCTCTTAAGGATAAGGATAAAAAACAAACTAATAAAGCTGAAATGTAAAATTGCTTCATTTTATGAATGCTGTTTTAAGATCTGATAACTTGATTTCCCGCCCAAACTGCTAAAAATCCAAGGATCAGACTTCCGATAGTATAAGCCAGTGACTGCAGAAATTGTCTTGAATTAAAGAAATCCAGATTCTCAGTTGCAAATGTAGAAAATGTCGTCAAGCCACCACAAAACCCAATCAAAATTATCAGTCGTAATTCATAATTAAATCCAATGTTATTTTCTATATATCCCAATATTAAACCGGCAACAAAACAACCTAAAATATTTGAAGTCAAAGTAGCGAATAGTGCAAAATCGATGTTAAATCCGGTAAATAATATGTTTAGTAAGTAACGTAACATACTTCCAATACCTCCGCCTAAACCTACCAAAAGAAACGATTTTATCATACATCAATATTACTAATTAATATTTAATTATGATATAATAGTGTCTTAAATCACTATTTGAATTTTATTGAAAGTTGTTTGTTTAGGATAGGAGATATCTCATCGGCTTTACTTAACACCATTAAGTGTTCGCCTCCCTGGATTAATTTGTCTGAGTCAACCAATCTGGCTTGTATCATTCTGTCATCGGTACCATTGATCTGGTACGCAATTGGTGACCTAACAGGATGGTCCCACTTGCTAATAGTTTTTAATGCCCATTTAAGAAATTTTGAATCTGTATCTTTCAAGATGGTCTTGAGTAAAGCTTTTTCCTCCGGTGTATTAGCCCCGAACAAATTATTTGTAAATTTATTAGTTGATTTCAAAAACGGGGCTGAGAAAGGACTTAACAGAACAAAACCGATCAATCCCCGATAGAATTTCGAAAGAGGTATACCCACGGAATTGCTAGAAATTAAAATGATCTGTTCAGGATCATCTATTTCTGAGATGACCGTTGCTATCATCCCTCCGAAAGATAAACCCACCAATTGATAAGGTTGAGATGTGTCTATCTGGTCCATTAATCTGGATGAATAGCTTTTTATGCTTTCTTTTTTATTTGGCCTTATCCATTCTATATGGTGAACATTAAATTTCGGGTCTATGGCTAAATTTTTAAAAACACGTTGATCTGCACCTAAGCCGCTAATGAAATAGACATTCATTTTGTCATTTAATAGAATTTTCTCTATAGGCTGGCATTGAATCTCATTAAGATAAGTAAATGCAAGGCAGCACAAAAAAACTTTCATAATTACATACATTCTTTGATCATTTTTTCCCGTTTTAATTTAATGATAGAAAATAATTTCAGTTTTACTATTCAGTGATGATGAACTTATTTAAGTACGTTAACAATGATGGATTAGTTTCACTGCAATGGATTTTATTTAAAGAATACTTACATTTAGCTTCAAACCTCATTATCTTGCCTAAAATTTTACCTGTTACAATTCTTATATGTTAAAAAGTATATACCGATTTTTGAATCCTAAATTTCAAAATTTATTTTTGGAATATAAGGTAGATATGAAGCCCAGATATGGCCATGGCGAACCTCCTCACAAGGAATTGTACGACATCATAAATAAGAGGAGAGATGATTATAAATCTTTTTTATATAAAGTGCTCAGTTACAAAGAAAAATTATGGGCTATCAAAGATTCAAAAACTGAAAAAGATCCTGAGCAACCTATGTGGAATAACGGGTTTTTACCCGGTCTGGATATCATTGGTTTATATACTTTGTTATCTGAATATAAACCTAAAAAATATATAGAGATTGGTTCCGGAAATTCAACCAAAGTTGCTTACAAGGCAAAATTGGAGCAGGAACTAAATACCCAGATCATTGCAATAGATCCAATGCCTCGGGCAGAAATTGATCGATTGGCAGATCAAATCATCAGAATACCTTTTGAAGATATCGACTTTGACATTGTAGATATGTTGGATGAAAATGATATTCTTTTTGTGGATAATTCACATCGGATTTTACCAAATTCTGACTCCATGGTGTTCTATATGGAAATATTACCGAGGTTAAAAAAAGGAGTAATAGTGCATATCCATGATATCTATCTGCCATATGACTATCCACAATTTATGTGCGATCGTTTTTATTCAGAACAATATGGCTTAGGGATGTATCTTCTTGCAAATCCTGATAAATATTCTACAATTTTTCCAGCATACTTTATATATGAAGATGATGAATTGTCATCAATTATAGATCCAATATGGCAACATTCCAATCTGGAGGGTGTGGAGAAACATGGAGGATCTTATTGGTTCAGGATCAACGAATGATTTTAATTCTTACCGAAGACCTTTTTTAACAGGTCTGTCACTCGGGCAGCAGCATTATTACGGATATTAATTTCTTCTTTTGCAATTAGAACCATTAGACCATCTATTGCTTTATTGGTGACATAAGCTTCAAGATCGGGATTTTGTTTTTGAACAAAAGGTATTTTGTTATAAGTGGTTATAAGTGGAGACCAATAAGAAGTGACGTTTACTTTATCTATGGCATCACGCACTATAGGGGAGAATATATTTCTTAGTGACGCAGTAGTATTTAATCTTAGATAATTGGTAGCTGATGTATCAGCTCCTTTTAAAATATTGAAACCATCTTTGACAGTCATATTTTTAACTGCTGAAATGAAGATCGGAGCCGCATTTTTTGCAGCTTCTTCAGCTGCTCTGTTCAAAGATGTTTCGAATTCCTCTATTTGTTTGCTCATTCCTATTGCCACGAGTTTTTCTTTCATGTTGCGGGCTTCCTGCGGCCAGGGAATAAATATGGCCGGATTCTTATAAAATCCATCCACTTTAGAAGCCAATCCGGCTGAATTTTCAGCACCTATACTTAATGCTTCTTTTAATCCGGCGACCACCTCTTCATTGGTGAGAGCAATATTGCCATTGGAGGAAGTGATCTCTTTTGCTGCTTTTTTTGCCTTATTAAAAAGATCGCTTTGAGCATTTAAATTGAATATAAGTATGCTGAATATTAAAAAACTTATGAATCTTATCATGAATTATTTTGAGTTGTTGGAATAATAACGAAAACAGTGAAGTATTGTTTCTACAAAAAAAATACCTTAAGTTATGGTCTAAAAAAGCAGGCTACTATTTTCACTTTTGAAATAGTAGCCTGCTGCTAATATTAAACTATATTTTATCCACCGCGGGAAGTACTGCCTTGTCCCCTGGAACGGCTCGAACCAGAAGGATTGGACTTTTGAGTTTCACTTCTCTTTATTTGAGATTCATTACCAGAACGCTTTTGTTCCGTTGGTTTTGAATATTGCTTCTGCGGCTCTCTCACCCTTTCTTGTGAGGAGGGAGAAGTAGATTGATTGCGGCTTTTGTTTTCCTTTGCTGTTGATTTGGTTGCACTGTTGCGGCTTGGCTTCTGTTCTGTTTGAGCAGGGGCAAGTCTCTCTCCGGTACTTCTTTCAGAAGACGGGGAAGTATTATTACCCTGTGGTGCAGAGGCAGGTGACTTTTGATTTCTTCCTCTGCTTTCTTTTGTAGGTGCTGGAGTCGAATTAGAACGTGGCTGTCTTTGTTCTACTTTAGTGCCCTGTC
>JAYUWT010000073.1:0-2275 GCA_043753405.1 Saprospiraceae bacterium
TTTTGCATGCTGATAGCATACCACCTAAGAGTTTTTACCATGATATAGAATCTGCAATACAGTACGGATACAAACTAGGTGGTTACAAACTAAGAATCGGAAATACGGTTAGAAGTTTAAAGATAATAAATTCCTTTTTTACTAAAATAGACTTACCCATTTTTCAAGGTGGTGGCGACCAAAGCTTATTCATAAAAAAAGATGTTTTTGCGGAAATAAACGGTTTTGATGAAAACTATACTATTATGGAGGATTTCGATTTGGTGAGAAGAGTAAAAAAACTTGGGTATCAAAAAGCAATTCTAAATAATAGCATTCAAGTATCCGATAGAAAATACAAATCCAATAGTTATTTCAGAGTACAGTTTGCAAATCTAATTGCTTATTCGGCCTTTAGTATTGGAGTAAAACCCGCATGGATCAAAACATTTTACAACTCCGTACTAAAATAGAAAAATAATTATATCGTGACCAGTGCTCCGTCCGTCTCCTGATGTGCCTTATACTTTCCTTTACTAAACTTAGACCCATTGAACACTTCAGTTTTTTGTAATACCAATCTTTCTTCTTTAGGCAGCTTTATAAAATCGGCACATTTTTGAGAGCAGCAGGCATTGTATTTTGCTGCACAAACAGGACACTGAATAAAAAGGATATGGCAAGCATCATTAGCGCAGTTAGTATGCTCATCACATACGGTGCCACATTGATGGCATTTGGCTATGATGTCTTCGCTGATTCGCTCTCCCAATCGCTCGTCGAACACAAAATTTTTACCGACAAATAAATTGGGTAGTCCCTGCTCATGAGCATCATGAGCATATTTTATGATCCCACCTTCAAGCTGATAAACATT
The DNA here is from genome assembly GCA_043753405.1 of Saprospiraceae bacterium. Lineage (GTDB taxonomy): Bacteria > Bacteroidota > Bacteroidia > Chitinophagales > Saprospiraceae > Parvibacillus. The sequence continues at coordinate 857 of JAYUWT010000073.1, forward strand.
TTTATATCCTCGGTGTTTCATATAGGCACTTGCTTTTTCACATCGTATACCTCCGGTACAATACATGATGATGGGCTGTTCTTTTTTATCCATTAATAGATCAGCCACTATAGGTAATGACTCTCTGAACGTGGTCACCTCCGGTATGATGGCATCTTTAAAATGACCAACCTCACTTTCATAATGATTGCGCATATCTACAACTACTGCATCAGGCTGTAGCATTAATTTATTAAATTCAGCCGCTTTTAAATGGGTACCACTTTTAGATGCATCAAATTCTGGATCGTCTATGCCATCGGCTACAATTTTGGGTCTCACCTTAATAATCAACGCAAAAAATGCTTTGGCCTTATTTTCAACAGCAGTATTCAGGCGAATGCCTTGCAAATATAGGATGGACTCTATGGCAGTTTTAAAATCATGATCAGTTACAGCTGGTATACTTATCTGGGCATTGATCCCTTCATTCGCTATATATACTCTGCCTTTTACATTTAGCTGATCCAGTATTTTATATAATTCATTTCTGAAGAGAATAGGATTTTCAATGGCGACATATCTGTAAAATGAGATGACCAATCGATCTTCATCTATGCTTGCATATTTTTGCTTTAGCTCTTTGCGGTTTATTCTATTATGTAATTTTGCTGCCATATTGGATTTGCAAAGATAGTATAATCGAAAAATAGTAAAGATCTGATATTGGTCATAATTAACAGCACTGTAGAACAGGCTACAGCCTGCTATTTATAATAAATGTCTGACCTTGGTCACCCGTGTTTAACAAAACCTATTTTAAATCATTTAGTGTCAATTGCTGGCAAATTTAGCTCATGGTTATCCACACAAATTCTATCTGCCAGCGACTACTCCCGAAAGCTTTCCCAACTTGGCAAGAGCAAATTATTCAGTCATTGCCACAGGCTCTAAAAATCAGTATCTTGCAATTAAATTAAATAATATGCTGGTAACTCAGGATCAGGAAAAATGGACTTACCAAAAAATGGTAGCAGAGCTACCTGCTGAATCCAGGTATGAGATAAGAGATTATAAACTAATAAAAATGGCAGCACCTGCTATTGATCATCAGGATTTAGTCTATATTATATGTAATTTATTAAAAGAATACTGTAAGATAAATTCAGGCTATGCATATTTAGCACCTGTAGATGTGATTCTGGACAATGCAAATGTGATGCAGCCCGATGTTGTATTTATATTAGAAGAGAATAAAAACTTAATACATAAAAATGGCATTTTGGGATCGCCAGATTTAGTAGTAGAAATCGTCTCCAAAGGATCTATATCCAGAGATTATATAGAAAAGAAAAATGACTACGAAAAATTTGGAATAAAAGAATACTGGATAATAGACTCGATGAATCAAAGTATATGGGTATATTCATTAAATGAAAA
>JAYUWT010000074.1:0-5610 GCA_043753405.1 Saprospiraceae bacterium
GTCATGGACGAATTGATCGAGCTCATGGGGGGCTCTTCAGAAGGAATATCTTTGACAGGCAATCCGGCTGTGATTCTTATCTCAGGTCTTCAGGGCTCAGGTAAAACAACTTTTTCTGGTAAATTGGCCCTATATCTCAAGGAAAAAAGGAGTAAAAAGGTTTTATTGGCGGCGTGTGATGTATATCGTCCTGCCGCCATTGACCAGTTGACCATATTAAGTGAACAGGTAGGAGTTCCGGTTTTCAAGGAAATTGAAAACAAAAATCCTGTTGAAATAGCTACACACGCTGTGGCGCACGCTAAAGCAAATGGGATAGAGGTTGTAATCATCGATACTGCCGGACGTCTGGCAGTAGATGAGTTCATGATGAATGAGATCGAAGCGATCAAAAGGGCCGTCAATCCATCAGAAACGCTTTTTGTCGTTGATTCTATGACCGGCCAGGATGCTGTAAACACAGCAAAAGCATTCAATGACAGATTGAATTTTGATGGTGTGGTGTTGACCAAATTAGACGGAGATACACGCGGGGGTGCTGCTTTGTCTATAAAATATACTGTGGGCAAGCCGATCAAATTTGTCTCTACGGGCGAGAAAATGGATGCCCTTGATGTCTTTTATCCGGACAGAATGGCTCAAAGGATCCTGGGAATGGGAGATATTGTGTCCTTTGTTGAAAAAGCACAGGAACAATTTGATGAGGCAGAAGCTGCAAGGATAGAAAAGAAGATCAAGCGCAATAAGTTTGACTTCAATGACTTTCTATCTCAGATCGGCCAGATCAAAAAAATGGGAGATATCAAGAGTTTGATCAATATGATACCGGGTATGAGCAAGATGACCCAAAATCTTGACATCGATGATAAGGCCTTCGGTAAGGTGGAATGTATCATCCAGAGTATGACGCCTCAGGAAAGAGGTAATCCGGAGTTGTTAAATCCCAGCCGAAAGCGTCGCATCGCAAAAGGTGCAGGTAAAGACATCAATGAGATCAATATGTTTATCAAACAATTCGATCAGATGCGCTCTATGATGCACAATATGAGCACCGGAAAAGGTATGGGTAATATGGGTATGCCCGGGATGGGAAAATTCAGAAAATAACTTTTACTCCGGCCGCATGGTTTTTTAATAAAGTTGGCGCGAGTTTTTAACTCGTGCCGTTTCGGCTAAAACTAAACTATATGAGGATTTGACATTGCCAAATCCTCACTTAGTTAAAAACAAGATCTTATAGATCTTGACACACTTATGATACAAAGATACATACAGTGAAATATAATTTCATTGAATTAGGACAAGATTTTTTACACGAATAGTCGTGATGGTTTATTTTATTAGTATGTAACAAGTAAGACAAAGTAATGAATTAACCGCAAATAGAAAGGGCAGCATTCTCTTCAGAAGCTGCCCTTTAATATAATAAGTGTGTATTACTTAATTAATTGACCACAAATCTCATATGTCTGGTCGTACCTTGTTGATCCCTGATAGTAGAAATATAAAATCCGGGAGGAACATTGTTTAGTTCTACTACGATAGAATTATTTCCTGTATTAATTTCAAAATTATTGGTATAAACCACTTTTGACTGAGCATTAAGTACTTTTAATTCGATCTCGCCGGTGATTTCAGTTACAAAATCGATCGTAAATAACCCATTGTTAGGATTAGGATTGACTGTGGCATCTTGAATAGATTGAACTTTGACAAGACAATTGATAGAAATTAATTTGGAATAACTTTCAAAGCCCTTTTCCTGAACAGCGAGTCTGAAATATTTATATGCTGTATTGGTAGTAGAATAAGTATAATTATAATCCTTACCTCTTGAATTTAAATAGCCAACCTCTTCAAAGTCCTTACCATCTACTGAACCTTCTACATTGTATCCTGTGATGTTCTCTTCTTCTGAAGCTAACCAGGTAAGCTTGATTTCACCATCATTACATTCACCATTGAAGTAATTTAACTTGATCGGTAGTGGCAGTTCATTAAGTAATAGACCCGGACAAATATTGCCCAGTACCAGCGTATCCAGAGGAATCATATTGTTTGGTCTGATAGTATTGACAGGAGCGGGTAATTCAACATCCATGATCTTTGATCCTGTCTGTGAGACATCAAAAAACCTAATTGGATTACCCACAGCAGTTCCAATGAAGCTACCTTGTTGTTTGGTTTGCTCAGTGAAATAAAATTCTCCATAACCATTTACTATACCGGCATTGGTAAATCTTACCCCTCGTACATGCCCATTGATACCATTAGTAAATTGTGCATCAGCAAAGAAATGTACTTGCGCTTCATTACCGTTGGTACCGGCCGCCCATATCAATCCGTTGTTTTCAAAAGTCCCTGATTTGAAACTAAAACCTTTGACAGACACAATCCTGCAATTGTTGATCACATTTCCGGATTTGATGTCGATCTGTTTTCCTGCATAGATCATACCTTCATTCAACACGGTACCATCAGAGGTAAAGTTTCCATCCTGTATTCTTAGATTACCGTAGTTATTTAGATTGGAAGTAACATCTATAATAAAATTATGTCCTTCACCCTTGGATATCACGGTACCGTAGTTATTAAATGTAGAGTTGTTGGTAAGGTCAAGGGTCTTGTTTAAAAATAATTTACCTCCAAACTGATTTGTGATCGTTCCGGAATCGATAAAATTCAGATTTGAATTTAAATTGAAAACTCCATAATTATCTATTAAAGCTCCGGACGAAAATGAGAAATTTGTGTTGATGGTCAATGTTCCGTAGTTTTCAATTGTACCTTCGAAATTGTTTATGCTTCCCGGGTTAAAGGTTGCAGATCCGGAAATACATATTTTACCGCCGGCATATACATTGATGTTACCTGTGTAAACCCCTGTATTTAAACAATAGGTCTCTCCTGCGAATACATTCAACGTGCTGCTTCCCGGAGGAATAATATAAGGAGGAGCACAATTGCATTGAGAAAATAACTTTTCAGAAGAGCATAAAAAAAACAGGGAAAAAATAATTAATTGTAAATTTAGTAATTTCATAAAAAATAATTTAAGTGTGTGAAATATGATTATTATAAATCCGGATCTGACTCCGGATTTTAGTATTTTTATTTCCTTCATTTCTTATGATCCTGGCAAAGCAATGAAGGTTATTACTGTGTAATAATTATTAGTGTGAATTCACATTTGAGGTGAAAAATGTTAGGAATATCTGGTGTTGATGATTTTACTTAACGGGTTTAGAAAGCTATTCCTATTTCTAATACAACCTACATACGCACAAAAGCCGGTTTTGGATTTATGAATCGTATGTTTTTTATAAATTCAATGATTATTGCTGATATTTTTCCGTGCTCAAAAGAAGAAAATGATCCGATTAAGCTCAAACGGGATACTTTCAATGATGGTTAAATGGGCTAAAGGATCCTATGTGTGATATTATTTTCTTTGTGGCAAAAACTTGGAAAGGTAAGGTGTATCAAAGTAATCAGTATTGGGAGAGTAGGTAGATCTTTTAAATCAAATCTGCAGCAGAAGTTTCGGCAAAGTAGAAGATTTCGATATCAATAGAAAGGGCAGCTTTCTCTTCAGAAGCTGCCCTTTAGTTATTGAAGTATGTTTTAAATAAAATTATTCGACCACAAATCTCATATGTCTGGTATTACCTTGTTTATCCTTAATAGTAGAAATGTAAATTCCGGGAGGAACATTGTTTAGTTCTACTACTACAGAATTATTACCTGTTTTAGCTTCAAAGTTATTGGTATAGATCACTTTTGACTGAGTATTGATTACTTTTAATTCGATCTCGCCGGTGATCTCAGTATCAAAATCGATCGTGAATATCCCATTGTTTGGATTAGGATTGACGATGGCATTCTGAATAGTTTGAAATCTATCCGGGCAACTGACCGGAATTACATTGGAATAACTTTCATAACCTTTTTCCTGTATAGCAAGTCTGAAATATTTGTATTCTGTATTGATAGTAGAATAAGCATAATTGAAATCCTTACCACTTGCAAATACATTACCAACCACTTCAAAAGTTTTACCATCTTTAGATCCCTCTACATTGTATCCTGTGATGTTAATTTCTTCAGAAGTTACCCACGACAGTTTGATCTGACCATCAATACATTCTCCATTGAAATAATTTAGTTTGATAGGTAATATTAAATTAACAAGGTCACGGTAGTTTTGGTTAAGACAAATATTGCCAAATACAAGAGTATCAAGTAGCGTCATGGTAGCTGGCCTAAGCGTATTGGTAGGGGCAGGTGATTGTATATCAAGGATCTGTGTTCCGGTCTGTGTGACATCAAAAAACCTGATCGGATTAACGGCAGAAGTTCCAATGAAAACACCTTGTTGCCTAGTTGTCTCGGTAAAATGAAATTCTCCGTAACCATTCACTGTTCCTTTATTGGTAAATCTTATACCCCTCACTTGTGCATTAACACCATTGGTGAGTTGTGACCCGGCAAACAAATCAAAATGAGCTGCTGTAGGGTTGGTCCCGGTCAGCCATACTAATCCGTTGTTAACAAAAATACTTTTTAGAGTCAAACCCTTGTCACCAATAATTCTGCAATTGTTGGTCACATTGCTACCGGAATTGTAGTCGATCTCCTTGCCTACATAGATCATACCTTCATTCAACAATGTTCCCCCGTTTGTAAATTTACCATCCAGTATTCTTATGATCCCGTAGTTATTAACATTCGAATTAACATCAGTAGTAAAATCATTTGCCGGACCATTAGACACCACGATGCCGTAGTTGTTGAATGTTGAGTTGTTGGTAAGGTTAAAGTCATTGTTTAAAAATAATTTACCCGTAAACATATTAGTAATAGTTCCGGAATCGATAAAATTCACAATTGAATTTAAATTAAAGACTCCATAATTTTCAATTAAAGCACCTGACGAAAATGAAAAATTTGGGTTTATTGTCAAAGTTCCGTAGTTTTCAATCACGCCTTCAAAATTATTTATGGTTCCCGGTATGAAAGTAGCAAATTGGGAGATACATATTTTACCACCGGCATATACATTAATGTTTCCTGTGTAAATACCCGCATTAAAACAATAGGTCTCGCCTGCGAATACATTCACCATGCTGTTCCCGGCAGGGATAATAAACGGAGGTGCGCAGCTACATTGAGCAGATAAGGTTAATGATGATAATAAAAAAGAAAATAATAAGATTGTTTGTAAAGTTGTTTTCATTAGAATTAAATTTAATAGTGATAAAATAAAATAGACTAAAAAATAGGGTAAAGATACCGTTTAATTCAACGCTAATAAAAGATTCCATTGTTAGTTAAGTGTTAAGAAAGTATAATTTGAATTTTTTCCAGATTTCTAGTATAAAATATTGCCTATTGCCAATTTTTAATTATATTATAGCAAAAATAGGTAGAACCTTTTACCTAAATATCCTATTTACTTGTAATAAATGATAAAACATGCCGGAAACAAAAGCTTATGCAGCGCATTCAGCAACCACTCCTCTGGAACCATGGACCCTGGAAAGACGTGAACCAAATCCTCATGATGTTCAGATAAAGATCCTGTATTGTGGGGTGTGCCATAGCGACCTG
>JAYUWT010000075.1:0-2271 GCA_043753405.1 Saprospiraceae bacterium
GTATGATCAAATTCCATCGCATCAGCATATTCTACATCACCTGTGAAAATATCATCTCCTGTAGTTGGATTGGTGAGCTCATAACTTTGGTTGGTATTAGCTATCAGATCAAAGATATAAATATAAGGTTCTGCTACATCCAGTAATCCTGCAAGTAGAGTTCCATCTTTGGAAATCGAAGCATTACGCCATTGATTTTGACCATCTAATACGTCCAAAGTGTATTGACCTTGCTGCCAGTCGAATGATATGTAATATAATACATTATCCTGCCCTACAAACACGACAAAAGTACCGTCGTCTGAGACACTTGGTTTACTTTTGATACCATTCGAGTACTGAAGATCGGTTATTACGCCTGTACTGAGTTGCATTAATTTTAACTGCGCAAGGTTGTCATCGGAATAAATTATAAAATCCTCTCCCGGATTAGTACCGTAATCAGGTGGCTCTGTAGTTCCTCCTCCTGCACCAATTCCAACTTCGGAAAATGAATTTTCAATTTGAGCTATGTTTGGAGAATTATTTCCATAAAGATCTTTTCCTGCCTGAATGATGGAATTTCTAGCATCAATAAACTGAGAAGATTTAGTAAGATATTTAGTTAAAGCTGCGTAGTAAATCTTTTCAGCGTCATCTTTGCCCAGACGTGTCGCTATTTTGAAAAATGCAAAGTTCAGAATTCCGCTATTTATATGCACACCACCATTGTCCTGTGACCCGGTGTATCTTTCACTATAGTGACTAGGCTGATAACCTCCATCGGATAGACTATTGCCACCGTTGTGGGGGTCAGACATGTCTCTCAGTGCTCCACTTGGGAATTCAGCCAATTTAACAACTTCTTCACCTAATCTGTAATCATCCCTGTCTATCAGGACTCCAAATACATCGGCAAATGATTCGTTCATAGCTCCTGATTCGCCTTGATAGGTAAGGTTAGCAGTCTCTTGAATGACTCCGTGTGACATCTCATGCCCGGCTACATCAAGTGATCCTGCTAAAGGCTTAAATCCTGTATTCCCATTTCCATAATACATGTTTGCTCCATTCCAGAAGGCATTGTCCAAGCCTCCTCCATTTGCTTCTGTAACATTAATGATAGAAATAATAGTCCCTCCGGACCCATTAATGGAATTTCTGTTAAACTTTGTCCTAAAATATTCATAAGCTATTCCACCGTTATGATGAGCTGAAACCCCTGCTTTACTAGGCCATGTGTTATTGGAACTGCTTACATGTGATAAGCTGAAGTTTGAATTTTCCGGAGATTTATTACCTGCATCCACTGTAAGTATGGCACCTTTAGGATCATCAGGTATTGCATTGGGTGAATTGAACATTGGACGTGTGGCATCGATAAGATAATATGTACCATTTTTAAGATAGGTATTAATGGTTCTGGTTACACCGTTCAAGTCGACAGCACTCGCTGTGGCCGGCCCATCTAATGGTGGATTGATATTTTTTATCTCTGGTTTTGAAATATTATCATCTATTGAACCATTATGATCACAGTGACCAGAACGGTGATCGCCGGCTATAGAACATGATGATTTTATTTCATCCATCAATTGACCTGTATGAGCATCTATGAAATACTGGTATCTGGACATCAAATTAGGATGAGTTACAATTAAATATGCCAACTGACCTTTTGCGGATTTGTCGATCTGCGTATAGATGACCATTTTCCCTGAAATAGGTGCTTCAGGTAAAAGTTTTAACTGTTCTTCCGTATAATTCGGAACTGCCCTGATATTGTTCGCAATGGTCATTGCTTCGGCAAGAGTTATATCAGGTTTAATATTAAAGTCTTTAAGAGTAGGAATAAACCTTCCATTGAATAAATATGGTATTCCATCTTTAAAATGCATCATTATTTCACTATTCCAAACCTCTATTCCTTTATAATATTGATTGAATTTAGAATGAGAAATATTGTTATCTTCAATTGTTTCGGTTAATACAAACTCTTCAGTCGGATTTTCTAATAAGAAAACTTTCTTATTCAGATCAAGAAAGTTAATGGCTGTAGATCCAAGATCCTGCCTATTGATCTGTCCCTCTGACATTAAATTACCTTCGATCCAGGTTGGAAGTCCTGTGATGCTTATATTCCTGATCACTGCACTTTTTGATGATGGGAGTATCATTCCAATGCTCTTAGGAGTAAAAGGAATATCAAAAGTCCGTCCTGCACCATTTGCTTTTTTGATCTTCTCGGAATTTATTTGGATTGTGGCAGGGCTAATAGCCGGCTTTGATTTC
>JAYUWT010000076.1:0-2267 GCA_043753405.1 Saprospiraceae bacterium
AAGAATGGGCCAGTCTTTTGTAAATATCCAGGTCATCCCAAGAAATGCGGTAAGTAATCCAAGCATTCCATATACAAAACCGCCCTGATGCAGCCTTGATTCACTTAAGTGTAATAAGGGGTCAAGGCCATGAACCGGAAATGGTGTAAATACATCCATGATCTCCAGATGTTGACTATTGGCTTGTCTGACAGCACTGAGCAATTCAGTTTCGTCATTGTACAGTCCGTAAATTACTTCTTTATTATTTGACATGATAAATACTTCCTTTTTGTGTTAATTAATGGTGTGCTCCCTGCTCTTCCTCGTGATGTACTGGCGGATTCTTAGCCGCTTCTATTGCATGAGCCTTGTTGGTTTCATTATATTGATCGCCGGCTACTTTCAGGATGGCTTTTACTTCTGCTATAGCCACTACAGGAGCTACTCTTACAAATATTAAATAAAATGTAAAAAAGATGCCCAATGTGCCGATAAATATTCCAATTTCTACCCAGGTAGGTGAATACAAACTCCAGCTGGATGGTAAATAATCTCTGGCCAAAGTGGTAGCTATGATTACAAATCGCTCAAACCACATTCCGATATTTACAAATATCGACATCAGAAAAGTCCAATAAATGCTTCTTCTAAATTTCTTTATCCAGAAGAGCTGAGGGGATAATACATTGCAGGCCATCATTCCAAAATAAGCCCACCAATAGGGTCCCAGCGCTCGGTTAAAGAATGCAAATTGCTCATATACATAACCTGAGTACCATGCTATAAACAACTCTGTTAAATAGGCAACACCTACAATCGTACCTGTGAGTAAGATTACTTTGTTCATTGATTCTATGTGCTCCACAGTAATGTAATCTTCAAGTTTTAATACTTTTCTGGTAATCAACATCAAGGTTTGAACCATTGCAAAACCGGAAAATATGGCTCCGGCCACAAAGTAAGGTGGAAATATAGTCGTATGCCAGCCTGGTATTACAGAAGTAGCAAAGTCGAAACTTACTATAGTATGAACCGAAAGTACCAGTGGTGTTGAAATACCTGCTAATACCAATGATAGTGCTTCCCAGCGTTGCCAATGTTTTGCTGATCCGGTCCAACCAAAAGATAGAAAATTATAAAACTTCTTTCTAAATCCTTTTGCTCTGTCTCGTACCGTGGCAAAGTCCGGCACTAAACCCGTATACCAAAATAATAGCGATACCGAAAAGTAGGTTGATATTGCAAATAAGTCCCAAAGTAATGGGGAATTAAAATTAGGCCAAAGTGGACCACGTGTATTAGGGTATGGGAAGAAAAAATATACCACCCACATTCTACCAACGTGTATACCTGGAAACAAGGCAGCACAAATAACCGCAAATATGGTCATAGCCTCTGCTGCACGATTTACACCGGTTCGCCATTTTTGTCTGAATAAAAGTAGTATTGCTGATATCAAAGTACCTGCATGGCCTATACCGATCCACCAAACAAAATTGGTAATATCCCAACCCCATCCGACAGTTCTATTAAGGTTCCAGGTTCCAATACCGACCCATATAGTCCAGATTATACAAAACATACCAAAAGACAAAGCAGCACCGGCTGTAATAAATGCTAGTATCCAAGCAAGACTGGGAGCTCTTTCGGTAGCTGCACATAAATCCTCAGTGATCTTATGATAGGTTTTGCTTCCGCGTATCAATGGTTCCCTGATGGGAGAAACTACAACGCTCATATTTTATTTTTCGTTATTCAATTTAGAATTCAAATTATTTTTAATTAGGCTTCGATAGTGGCATCACGATTTATTACTTTTGAAGTATAAGTCACAGAAGGTCTGGTATTTACTTCTTCTAATACCTGATAATTTAAAGGATTTTCAAGAGCATGGGCTACAGTAGACTTTTTATTATTGATATTTCCAAAAGTAATCGCACCGGTAGGACAGGCTGTCTGGCATGCAACCTTTACATCATTATCAGTTAATTCTCTGTTGTCTTTTTTTGCATTCAATTTACCTTCTTGTATTCTTTGAGTGCAGAATGAACATTTTTCAATTACTCCCCTGGCTCTTACAGTTACATCCGGATTAAGTACCATCCTGGTAAGATTATCTGACATAAATGGAGACTCTTCACCCTCGATGGTGGCTGGTTCATTAATAGGCCAAAGGTCAGCCTTTGTATAATCTAACCAATTAAAACGACGCACTTTGTAAGGACAATTGTTAGCACAATATCGCGTACCTACACACCTATTGTAAATCATTTGATTTATACCTT
>JAYUWT010000077.1:0-2265 GCA_043753405.1 Saprospiraceae bacterium
AACTTATGGTACGGCGGAACTTTCAAAGATCTATGCTTCTGTCGGATTTAATCCTAACACCAACAATTATATACCCAACTATGAAAAAATGTCTGAAAAGGATATAGAAGTAATATTTAAGAAATGGATTGGTGATAATTACCTGGTCGATAAAAACCTGAAAGCTATTGACAGAGAAGGAGAAAGAATGATGGATGAGCAGTGGAAAGGTATAAAAACAAGTCTTACTTCAGCGACAAAGCCTCAGATTCAAGGTCCTGTTGAATGGATTAGAATCCACAGTGTACCTGACCATGTTTATTTTAATCATGCTCAGCACGTGACCGTAGGTGGGATCACCTGTCAGCAATGTCACGGAAAGGTTGAAAATATGGATGTGGTAAAACAATATTCTACCTTGTCTATGGGCTGGTGTGTAAATTGTCACAGAGAGACAGAGGTAAAAAGCTTCTCCAACAATGAGTATTATTTAAACCAATTTGAAAAATATCATCAGGCATTAAAGGACGGTTCGAAAAAGAAAGTCACTGTGGAAGATATCGGAGGTCTTGAATGTCAAAAATGCCACTATTAAATTAATCTATTACTTGAACTAATATAATATAATAATCGGTGAATCAAAATTATATGAGCGATAAAATGGACGGAATCTGGATCGGTGAAAAAGACCTAAATCAGGATGTTGCCTATGTATCTACAGCTGATGAACAGTCGAGAGTTCGACCAGATGAAACCAAAGAGGAACCTGAAGAATATCAGGCCAATCGCCGTGACTTTCTTAAATATATGGGATTTGGTCTGGGTGCTGCGACACTGGCTGCAAGTTGCAAAACTCCGATTAGAAAGGCATTGCCATATCTCACTAAACCAGATAGCTTGGTACCCGGCATCGCCAATTATTATGCATCCACTTATGTAGATGGTGGGGATTATTGCAGCGTTTTAGTGAAAACAAGAGAAGGTCGACCTATTAAAATCGAAGGCAATTCATTATCTCCTCTATCATATGGGGGTACTTCTGCCAAAGCTCAGGCATCGGTGCTTTCACTTTATGATACTAAAAGAATTCAGGGCCCAATGGTAATAAATGATACCAAATGGGAATCTGCTTCCTGGGAAGTCATTGATGAAAAATTAGCCAAGGAAATTACCCCTTCAACTAAAATAAGAATTATTTCTAATACTATTCTTTCACCTACTTCCAAAAGGGCAATTGCTGAATTTAAAGCTAAGTTTCCTGCTACAGAAGTAGTAACTTATGATCCTATATCCTCAGCGGCTATATTATTAGCTAATGAATCCAACTTTGGAATAAAAGCGATTCCTTCATATCATTTTGATAAGGCAAATGTAATAGTAAGTTTTAATGCCGATTTTCTAGGCACCTGGATTTCTCCCATTGAATATGCTCATCAATATGCTAAAGGCCGGAAAATAAAAGATATACATGGTGCTAAGATGTCCCGTCATTTTCAGGTAGAAAGTTATATGTCTTTAACCGGATCTAATGCAGACCATAGAATACAAATACGACCATCAGAAATAGGGGCGGCCATTGGATTTTTATATAATGCGATTGCTAATAAATCAGGAGGTGCATCTATAGTAAGCCCTCCCTTAAATGAAAAAGCTGCTGGTATACTCGGCAAAGTCTCTGAACAATTATTGGCAAACAAAGGTGCTTCTTTAGTTGTTTCGTCTTCTAATAATATAGACGAACAAAAACTGGTAAATAAAATAAACCAGGTGTTGGGCAATTACGGTACTACCATTGATTTATCAAATCCTTCCATGCAACGCCAGGGCAATGAACAAGAAATGGCTAAACTTATTGCCGATTTAGAAGCGGGTGCTGTAGAAGCTGTAATATTATTTGACAATGCCAACCCTGCATATGATTATCCTGCTGCAGATAAATTTAAAGCTGCAATGGCAAAAGCTAAATCCAGAATTTCTTTTGCAGGTTCCCTTAATGAAACTGGTGAACTATGTAATGTGATAGCTCCTACAAATCATTTTCTGGAGTCATGGGGTGATGCAGAACCTAAAAAAGGTCATCTTAGTTTAATCCAACCTACGATTTCTCCATTATTTAATACAAGAGCTGCTGAGTTAAGCTTACTAAAATGGGCTGACAGTGCAAATGTGGATTGGAAATCTGACGCACCTTATTATGAATATTTAAAATCAAACTGGGGACAGAATTTTATAGGCGATGAGTCTTGGGATGAGACCTTACATAATGGTGTATTTAATTTCTCCGGA
>JAYUWT010000078.1:0-2264 GCA_043753405.1 Saprospiraceae bacterium
ACCAATTTTGGTGTAGATGCCTCGTTATATAAAGGTAAACTTGATATTAATCTAGATTTTTGGAATCGTAAAACTACCGATTTGTTATATCGACTTCCATTGCCTAGTACTGCAGGTACCATTACTGCACCATTTGTCAATATTGGTGATATGGAAAACAGAGGTGTCGATCTTGGTTTGACTTATCGGGGTACTATCGGCAAATCGTTAAATTTTGACTTGGGATTAGTATTAGGTACTTACAAAAATGAAATTTTAAGAGTCGGTGAAAGTGATGAATCATTTTTCTCCGGTGGAGGAAGTCGATTTGCTGGTACTGGCATTACCAGAAGTATCAAAGGATCACCGATCTCTACGTTCTATGGGTATAAAGTACTAGGCATCTTTAAAGACAAAGCTGAAGTAGATGCTGCACCCGATCATAGCGCCGTAGGGGGAGCAAAAGTCGGTAGATGGAGATTTGCTGATTTAAATAATGATAAGAAAATAGACGGTAAGGATTTTGGAGATATTGGAAATCCCCATCCTGATTTTACATACGGATTGAATATAGCTTTAACTTACAAGAAATTTGATTTTACTGCATTTATCCAGGGGACTCAGGGTAATGAATTATATAATTATACAAGATATTGGATAGATTTTGAAACGTTTAATGCTAATCGATCTTACGAGTCATTGTATGAATCATGGGATCCTCAGACGAATCCAAATTCCTTGTTACCCAGACTTGATTTTAGTGATCAACAATCAAATCAGTATTCTACTTCTTATTATATAGAAGATGGTTCCTATGTCAGGATTAAAAATCTACAACTTGGCTATCAATTGCCCTCCGCTACTGGTAAAAAAATTGGTATGGATAATTTAAGATTTTATGTTCAAGGATTAAACTTAGCTACGTTTTCTAAATATCGTGGTTATGATCCTGCGTTTAATGTAACTGATCCTGGAGCAGGAGGAGCTGACGGCACAATTGGCATTGATTATGGATTTTATCCAGCAGCACGGACCATCATGTTTGGATTAAGTGCTTCATTCTAAATTTTTATATAAATTAATATTTTAAAAAATGAAAAAATCATTAAAATTATTTCTTATAGGGGCCCTGAGTACCCTTGGGCTATCCTGTGGAGATGACTTTTTAAATAGAGCACCGATTGGTGGATTGAATCAGGCCACTTTGGCTAATCCTCAAGGGGTGGAAGCTACATTAATAGGAGCATATTCATTACTTGATGGTTGGGCTCAAGGCTGGGGCAATGGAGCAGTTTGGACTTCTGCAGCTTCTAATTGGGTCTATGGTGGAATCTGTGGCGGAGATGCCAATAAAGGTACCGATGCTTCTGATCAACCTGCTATCAATCCTATCGCTCGATATGAAGGATTATCATCCAATGAATACTTTAATGGCAAATGGAGAGTAGCTTATGATGGAGTAGCAAGATCTAATGCAACGATTTTACTTTTGGATCAGGTTACAGGACTGTCAGCAGACCGTGCTAAATCTATAAAAGCAGAAGCCACTTTTTTAAGGGCTCACTACCATTTTGAAGCTAAAAGAATGTTTAATAACATTCCATATATTACCACTGAAGTAGCTAAAGCTGCTGCTTCTGATATAAATGCTTATAAAGTTTCTAATGATAAAGACTCTTGGCCACTTATCGAAGCTGATTACAAATTTGCATATGATAATCTACCAGAAACTCAGACAGCTGTTGGGAGAATAAATAAATGGACAGCAGCGGCTAATTTGGCCAGATGTTTAATGTTTCAGAAAAAATTTGCAGAAGCAAAGACTTTATTGTCCACTATAATAAGCAGTGGCAAAACCAGTCTGGGTGTCAAGTACGGCTTGAATGAACTTTATCATGACAATTTCAAAATTCCAACTAAAAACAGCAAAGAATCTGTATTTGCCGTACAAACTTCAGTCAATGACGGTGCTGACGGTGAAAATGGTAATTACGGAGATGTTTTAAATTACCCCTATACAGGGGGTCCAGGTGAATGTTGTGGATTTTATCAACCATCATTAGAACTGGTCAATTCACATAAAACCAATGCGGATGGACTTCCATTATTGGATGGTTCCTATAATAGTACTAACGTAAAAAATGATGATGGTATACCTTCAGATGCGGCTTTTACTTTAGGCACTGAACTTGTTGATCCAAGATTAGATTGGTCAGTTGGTCGAAGAGGTGTCCCCTACTTAGATTGGGGACCTCATCCTGGACAAAGATGGATTAGGGACCAAA
>JAYUWT010000079.1:0-2262 GCA_043753405.1 Saprospiraceae bacterium
GCACTTAGACCTATCAACAATTCAGTACTGCCTCCATATAAGCCGTCAGATGTAACCAGGACATCTCCGGCATTTAACAATTCTATCAAAAGTGTAGAAATAGCAGACATACCTGAAGATGTCATAATAGCATTTACTTCTTTTTTCGAATTTTTAGACTCCAGCAATGCTATTTTTTCTTCCAGTGCCTTTACTGTTGGATTTCCATATCTCGAATATACAAAACCATCTTTTCTCCCTTCGAACAGGTCTATGCTATGCTCCAGACTTTCCATTTCATAGGACGATGTGGCATATAGGGGCAAGGAATGAGGTTTATCCTTTGGTACTGAATATTGTTCTGAAACAGCATAAGACTCATTGGAAAATTGCACTTTGGATTTTTTTGATGACATTTGTGCTTTGTTAGAATTAAGAAATATTAATAAAGATAGGTATTATCAATGTTAAGAAGCAATATTATATGAGTGAAGATCAGGAATACATAGATAGCGAGGCCGAACAGGGGGAAGAGTTATATCTGCATTTTTCAGTGACTGTGGATAAAGGTCAGTCACCGATACGCATAGATAGATTCCTGATGGATAAAATGCAGCAGGTTACCCGGAATAAACTTCAAAATGGTATTCGGGCAGGAAGTGTTCTGGTCGATGGAAAAACAATAAAACCAAATTATAAAGTTCGACCTCTGGATGTGATCGAGATCGTATTACCACAAGCCCCTGAAGAAGGTTCGACAGTACAGCCGGAAGCTATGGAACTGGATATCGTGTATGAGGATGTTGATGTAATGGTCATTAATAAACCGGCCGGGCTTGTGGTACATCCCGGATTAGGAAATAAAGACGGTACCCTTGTTAACGGGCTTGCTCATTATTTTCAATTTGTGTTACCCATTAAAGCAGGAAATACCAATGATCGACCCGGATTAGTGCACAGAATTGATAAGGATACGACCGGTCTGCTCGTCATAGCTAAAAATGAATTTGCTATGACTCATTTGGCAAAACAGTTTTTTGATCACTCAGTCACGAGAGAGTATACAGCGTTGGTCTGGGGAGAAATCAATCCTTCCGAAGGAAGAATAGAAGGCAACCTGGCGCGAAATCCAAACAACAGGATGCAAATGATGGTCTTTGAAGAAGGTGGAACGGGAAAAGAAGCCGTGACCAATTACAACACCATTGAATCATTTTATTATACGAGTTTGGTCAATTGTGTCCTTGAAACAGGCAGGACACATCAGATCAGGGCTCATATGACCTATATTGGTCATCCTTTATTTTCAGATGCACGCTACGGTGGAGACAAAATAATTAAAGGGACCATTTTTACGAAATACAAACAATTCGTGGATAATTGTTTTAAAATATGTCCCAGGCAGGCTTTACATGCCAGGACTTTAGGATTCAACCATCCTGTGACCGGACAACGCATGTTTTTCGAATGTCCGCTACCTGATGATTTTATTCAGTTAATAGATAAATGGAGAAGATATATCCTGAGCAGGAAGCCGGAAGAATAATTATTAATTGTAAATTATTAATTATTATTTATTTTGTTTAAAATACATAAACACGTTCTAATAAATTAGTGCTGCGCATAGTTAAACTTAAATTCTACTATTTCCATAGGTTAGAATTGCTAAACCTACAAGCCATATCCATTATGCTATAAGTATTAAAGTATATGCTCTGTGCTACTCCCGAACCAATTCCCTGACTTACTTACCTTTCATCGCAACCAGGTGCAGAGCACCGAAATATCTATAGTACTATAGTTGTTGTGTGAAAATTAGGTGCAGCGCACCGAAACCTAATCTTTTCGCCATTTATTCGAAATTAATGGTTTAATAGTATTATAATTTAGCAGGCAATTAACCTTGTCTAATCTTTTATTCATTAACAATTAAAATTCCACATTATCGCTTCGGTATATCAATAATTTAAGAACAAAAGTAAAGTAGTTTCATGACAAGGCCATTAGCCATTAGCCATTAGCCTTTTTTTCAAAAAGAATTTCATTAATGTAGCTCTTATAAATAATTAATTTCTCTTTTTCCAATGGAGATAAATTCGAGTAATTAACTGATTTTAATTTGTAATAATCCGTAATTATTTCAGCTTGTTGTTCGTAATTAAATATTCCGGTATTTTGATATTTTAATGCTTTTTTAACTTTTGTAAATCCTCCATAATTATAGCCATCTGCACTATATTGTGCAAGCAGAGCGCGAATGATATAGACAGATCCAAAACGTTG
>JAYUWT010000080.1:0-5553 GCA_043753405.1 Saprospiraceae bacterium
TTGGTAAGACAATATCTGGATGGAGCTACGGCAAGTTCACTATTTGAAGCAAAGCTCATATTTGAGGAGATGGGAAATAAAGCCCACACTTATTGCGCAGCTTATACAGACGATGACTTTGAAGAACTGGCTTCCATCAGTGAGCATATGGTATTTAATTCAATTGGACAATATTTACATTTTAAACCGCTATTGGAAAGTAAATTTCCCGAAATTTCCTGTGGGTTGCGCGTCAATCCCGGTTTTTCAAAAATAGAAGTTGATATGTATAACCCTACTGCTCCCGGGTCAAGGCTCGGCATAGACGCTTACCATCTCAAAGATGGCCTCCCTGATGGTATAGAAGGAATTCATTTTCATGCTCTTTGCGAATCATCTTCTTATGATTTGGAAGAAACGCTAACAATTTTTGAAGAAAAATTCGGCCATTTATTACATAGTGTCAAATGGGTAAATATGGGCGGAGGACACCTCATGACCCGAAAAGGATATGACACGGACCATTTGATCAATTTATTGAAAAATTTCAAGGAGAAATATGATGTCAAAATTATTCTGGAACCCGGTAGCGCCATAGCTTGGCAGACCGGTGACCTTGTCTCTAATATTGTGGATATTGTAGAGAATCATGGTATAAAAACCATTATGACAGATGTATCATTCACTGCCCACATGCCTGATACTTTGGAAATGCCCTATCGCCCGGAAATAGCTGGTACTGTTGACGAGCCTACGGATCACCAATATAGGATAGGTGGAACAAGCTGCCTTAGTGGTGACTTTATGTATCAATACAATTTTGAAATAATGCCGCGTATTGGCGACTTGATCATCTTCAGGGATATGATCCATTATACCCTGGTAAAAACAACCATGTTCAATGGTGTCAATCATCCGGATATAATTCTTTTAAAGAAAAATGGCACAACACAGCTCTTGAGGTCGTTTACTTTTGAGGATTATAAAAAACGAATGAATTAAATTAAATTAATGCCGGATAATGTACTAAATCACTTATTTCTATTACAATGTTTCCAATATTAATTAAAAACTTCGTTTATTTGCATAATAATAAATTAATAAGTGCTGAAGATGGAGATCACAGTAGGCGAAATAACTGATTTTCTTGGTGGTACTATTGTAGGAGACCGTAATGCCAAAATAAAAGGTGCAAGCACGATAGAGGGCGGAAAGACCGGCACGATAAGTTTCCTATCCAACCTTAAATATGAAGAGTACGTTTACTCATCGGATGCTTCAGCCATATTAGTTGATAAAACTTTTGAACCTGCTTATACAGTGAAAGCTGCCTTGATCATGGTGGACAATGTATATGAATCTTTAGCTAAACTTCTTGATAAATTTAATGTCATCACTGAAGTCATCCGTCATATTTCTCCTCAAAGTTCAGTTCATAGCACTACCAAAATTGGTGTAAACGTGGGTATTGGTACGTTTTCTATTGTCGATGAAGATTCCATCATCGGCAACAATGTGGACATAGACCACCAGGTCTGCATAGGTAAGCGATGTTCAATAGGAAATAATACTATTTTGAAACCAGGAGTTAAGATACTGGATGATTGCATCATTGGAGCCAATGTTATTATTCATTCCAATACAGTGATCGGTAGCGATGGATTTGGGTTTGCCCCGACGGGTGAAGGAAATTATGTCAAAATAAGACAACTTGGCAATGTGGTCATAGAAGATGATGTAGAGATCGGATCTAATTGTTCTATTGACAGGGCAACTTTTGGCAGTACGATCATTCATTCTGGGGCGAAGTTGGACAATCTTATCCAAATAGCGCACAACGTGGAAATAGGCAGTCATACTGTGATTGCTGCTCAAACAGGTATAGCCGGAAGTGCTAAGATCGGTGAGGGTTGTAAAATAGGAGGACAAGTGGGTATAGTAGGCCATATTCATATCGCTGACGGTACCCAGATACAAGCCCAGTCAGGTATTCAGTCTTCCATAAAAGTTAAGAACTCCAGACTTTTTGGTTCTCCTGCATTGGATTATAGTAATTATCTGAGGTCATATGCTATATTTAAAAATTTGCCGGCTTTGGTTGAAAAAATGGATAAGATCGGTAAATCTACAATGGGCCTTTCTAACGAACAGGATTCGTAATTATATTTTGCAAATCGGTTTGAATGATTACTTTTGCCATGAATTTGTATAAAAACAAATAGGCAAACAGCATTTATGTTGCAAAAAACAATCAAAAACAAAGTATCACTTAACGGTATAGGCCTGCACACTGGAAAGAATGTCATGATGACCTTCCTTCCGGCACCCGATAATCACGGGATCAAATTTCAAAGAATAGACACGCCTGAAAAAGTTATAATTCCTGCTGATATTTCACGTGTAATATCCACTAACAGAGGTACCGCAATCAGCTCAGGAGATATAGTTATTAATACAGTGGAACACGCTTTGTCAGCATTGTCAGGTCTAGGTATCGATAATGTTTTAATTGAGATCGATGGCCCTGAAGTCCCTATCCTGGATGGCAGTGCTATGCCATTTGTAAATGCTTTTGAATCTGCAGGCATAGAAGAACAAAGTGAAGAAAAGGACTTTTTCATAATTACTGAGCCTATTTCTTATAAGGATGAAGTAACAGGGAGTGAAATGCTTGCTTTACCGGCCGATGAATTTGAAGTCACGGCGCTAATTGACTTTGGATCACCTGTTCTTGGTCAACAATTCGCTAAATTGACAAGCATTGATAATTATAAATCCGACATTGCTCCTTGCAGAACATTCGTTTTTTTGCATGAATTAGAGAAATTACTGGCCCAGGATCTTATAAAAGGCGGAGATCTGGACAATGCTATTGTAATTGCAGATCGTATCATGAATCAGAATGAATTGGACGATTTAGCAAGAAAATTGGGAAAACCAAGCATTAAAGTTGAGAAAGAAGGTGTATTAAATACCCTTAATCTTCACTTTAAAAACGAACCTGCACGTCATAAATTATTGGACGTAATAGGTGATCTTTCCTTACTGGGGAAACCAATCAAAGGGAAGATCGTGGCAACTAAACCCGGCCATTCCATTAACATTGAATTTACGAAAGTCTTACGCAAAGCAGCTTTAGAACAAAAGAAACTTAAAGGTAAACCAATCTATGATGTAGACAAAGAACCGATACTGGATACAAATCAGATCATGACCATGTTGCCGCACAGATTTCCATTTCTGTTGGTTGACAAGATCATTGAGATGGAAGAAAATCATGTGGTAGGGATTAAAAATATTTCATTTACAGAACCTTGCTTTCAAGGTCATTTTCCCGGCAATCCCGTTTTTCCTGCAGTTTTGCAGATAGAAGCATTAGCTCAAACCGGCGGAATACTTTGCCTCTCCAAGATGCCTGACCCTGAAAACTGGGATACCTATTTTATCAAGATCGGTTATGCTAAATTTAAACAAAAGGTCACACCCGGAGATACACTTATCCTCAAAATGGAATTATTAGAACCCATCAGAAGGGGAATATGTCGTATGCAGGGAACAGCTTATGTCGGCAATAAGATAGTTTCAGAAGCTGATATGACTGCACAAATTGTAAATAGGACAACAATAAAATAATGATCCAAAAATTTGTCGATATACATCCAAATGCCAATATTGGCCAGGGAACAAACATAGCCAATTTTGTTACAATTGAGGAAGATGTAGTAATCGGCGAAAATTGCTGGATAGGATCAGGAGCAGTAATAATGTCAGGTGCAAGACTTGGTAATAATATAAGGGTTTTTCCCGGAGCAGTTATAGCAGCTGTTCCTCAGGATTTAAAATTTGATGGCGAGTCTTCACAAGTTGAAATAGGAGATAATACGACGATCAGAGAATATGTAACAATCAACAGAGGAACTTCTGCTTCAGGCACCACCAGGATAGGAAAAAATTGCCTCGTAATGGCTTATTGCCATGTGGCACATGATTGCATAATTGGTGATAACTGCGTTCTGGCAAATAACGTTTCTCTGGCTGGCCATATTGAAATAGGCAATTTTGTGGTTTTAGGTGGTATGGCAGCAGTGCATCAATTTTCTAAGATTGGTGATCATGTTATGATCGGAGGGTATTCAAAAGTCAGGACGGATGTTCCTCCTTTTGTCAAAGCAGCCAGGGATCCGCTTGCTTATGTTGGGATCAATGCTACCGGGCTTAAAAGGAGAGGTTTTAACCAGGAAAGGGTACATCACATCCAGGATATTTACAGAATGTTGTTTATACATGGTTCGAATATTCAAAAATCCATCGAAAATATTGAAGAAAACATTACCGGATCAGCTGATAAAATCTATATCCTCTCATTTTTAAGAGATTCTAAAAGAGGATTAATTAAAGGAATTTAAGTCATGTCCAATGACAGTTCCCCGGTGGTTGATACCATAGTTTGTGCCGACGTTAGTAAAAGATATTTATACGAATGGGTCCTCAGGAAATTTTCTTATTCATTTAAGCTGAATTACTGTTATGGTATAAAAGGCCCTAATGGGAGTGGAAAGTCTACCCTACTCAAATTGCTTTGCGGACATGCCACCCCTTCCAAGGGTCAAATCACTTATTATGCATTGCATCAAGTAATAAATGTAAGTGAGATCTTTGGTCATGTGACCTTTGCTGCTCCTTATATCGAATTGATCGATGAAATGACAGTGACTGAATTATTAATTTTTCACCACAGCCTCAGGCCTTTTGTTAATTTTAACTCTACAAGGGACGAAGTTGCGGCACTGCCTTTTAAGGGATTGATGGATAAAAGAGTTGGAGAACTTTCATCAGGAATGAAACAAAGAATTAAATTATTACTTGCTATTACGACCAGGACCAATATAATATTACTTGATGAACCCGGATCCAATCTGGATGCGGAGGGTAAAATGTGGTTTGAAAATCTATTAAAACAATACAGATCAGGCAAAATCGTTATAATTGCTTCAAATGATAATGAAGATTTAATAATGATTGATGAATTTATTGATCTTTTGGATTATAAATAATTCAAACTTTCTTCTTCAGATCTTCCAGTCCTTTTTTTATTCCATTGAGTTTAGTTAATAACAAGCTGACTGCCTGGATACGTTTTTTGTTTTCTTTTATTTCATTTTTAGCACCTTCCAGAGTGAAACCTCTTTGTTTTACCAAATGATATATAAGCTGCAGTTGCTCAATGTTTTGTTTGGTAAATCTTCTGTCACCTTTACTATTCTTGTGGGGTTTTAGAAAACTGAACTCTGTCTCCCAATATCTGATCAAAGAGGTAGAAACGCCAAAAGACTCTGCAATTTCACTAATCGAAAAATAGAGCTTTTCGCTTTTCATTAAACTGTTTTCGGTCATATCTTTACTTAATAAATACTTTTGGTAAATGTAATTGTCCCGTTTAATATCAAGAAGTTACCATACAAATGTAAAACAATTTGATTAAAGTATTTAAAAAAATTATATTAATTAAATTGATATACTTTAGTATTAAAATTAAATCACCTACATGTAATTAGTCGAAATTCGATCTGAATC
>JAYUWT010000081.1:0-5548 GCA_043753405.1 Saprospiraceae bacterium
GGACCAGGTTTTTGTAAAGATCATGCCAATTATTTTCAGCGAGTCACCAAAACATATCTTCGACATCGGCGGCAATACGGGAAAATTTTCTATCGCTTGCTGTGATTACAATAAAGAAGTTACCATTACAATATGTGACCTTGCAGTTCAATTGGACCATGCTGAAGACTATCTGACAAAATTAGGTTATGCCGACCGGATCAAACGCTATCAGATCAATGTACTTTATGACGATCTGAAATTTCCGGGCAAAGCGGATGTCATTATGATGAGCCAGTTCCTGGATTGTTTTTCGAAAGAAGAAATCGTGCACATCCTCAAGGAGGCTCAAAATGGTTTGGCTCCCGGAGGCAGTATTTTTATACTTGAGACCTATTGGGACAGGCAGAAATTTGAGATCTCAGCTTTTTGCCTCCAACAGACCAGTTTATATTTTACTGCTATAGCCAATGGCAACAGCAAGATGTACCACTCGGATGAAATGAAAGAATGCATCGCCAATGCAGGACTTAAAGTAGATCTTGAGATGGACAATCTTGGCATCAGCCACACTTTGTTCAGATGTAAATTAGCTTAATATCAAATCAATATAAAAATGAAGACTGAACAAACAGATGTTTTGATCATAGGTGCAGGGCCGGCGGGGAGTGTGGCAGGAGGTATTCTTGAGAAAAAGGGTATTAAAACTATCATCGTAGAAAAAGAACTTTTCCCGCGATTTGTCATCGGAGAAAGCCTGTTGCCACGGTGTATGGATGCTTTTAGTGAAGCCGGGTTTATGGATGACCTCCAATCTCAGGGATTTCAGACAAAGGCGGGCGCTTTATTTTTAAAAGGTGAAGAACGGTGTGATTTCAGCTTTGAGACCCAATATACAAAGGGTTGGAACTGGACCTGGCAGATGCCCAGGGAAAAATTTGACACCTGCCTCACTGACAATTTAATTAAAAGAGGGGTCGATCTAAGATTTGAGACAGCTGTTACAGATATTGTCTTCGATGGGAGTAATTCTACTACTACGATCCAGGATAAGCATGGAGAACTATCCCTTATAAAAGCAAAGTTTATCATTGACGCAAGTGGATATGGGAGAGTTATTCCAAGATTGTTCAATCTGGACCGCCCATCAAATCTTCCACCACGGCAAACCTTACTTGTTCATTCAACAGACAGCAAAAGAAGCCAATATCAGGAACCGGACAGGATCCACGCCATAGTTCAAAATGAAAGGACCTGGATCTGGGTCATTCCTTTTTCCAATGGAAATACTTCTGTGGGATTTGTTGGTGATCCTTCCTATTTTGAACACCTGGAAGGTAGCCCTGAAGAAAGGATGCGCACGCTGATTTCAAGAGAACCTACTTTGGCAGACCGGTTTGGAGATGAAACTTTCATATTCGAACCACGGACCCTGGGTGGCTGGAGCGTCACTACTGATAAATTTTATGGAGATGGATTTGTGCTGACTGGAAATGTCACAGAATTCCTGGATCCAATATTTTCAAGCGGAGTGACCTTGGCTTCTGTTTCTTCTGCCAATGCAGCTAACCTTGTTGCAAGAACCTTACAAGGTGAAAATATTGACTGGGAAAAGGAATACATGAATAAAGTCAGACAGGGAGTTGCCGTATTTAAAACTTACGTAATGGCCTGGTATGATGGCACCTTGCACAAAGTATTTTTTTCCAAAACCATCGACGAAACGATCAAATCACAAATATGCTCAGTCCTGGCAGGATATGTGTGGGACTTCACCAATCCATATGTGAGAAAACATAAAGAGAGGCTTGAAAATCTCGTATCGATGATCGAAACCAACTCAGTTGAAGCATGAAATTGAGTTATATCGGCATTTTAGTTTTTTATTTATCAACCGGTTCTGCTCAAATACAGCCTGTAAAATTAAAGATCACGCCATTAACTTACAATTTTTTTGTTTTTACATCATGGAAGATCTATGGTGATAAACCATTTCCCTCTAACGGTTTGTATGTGTTGACCGGGGAGGGTGTCATACTGATCGATACCCCCTGGGATATGACTCAATGTCAACCCTTGCTTGATAGTATACAACATAGACATGGACAAAAAGTAAAGTTATGTATTGCCACGCATTCTCATGAGGACAGGACAGAAGGCCTGGAGTATTATGCTTCCCAAGGGATCAAAACATTTACATCAGTGCAGACTGATAAAATTTGTAAGGAACGTGGTGAAAAACGGGCCCGCTTTTCATTTAAGAGTGATACATTATTTAATATTGGTGAGATGACTTTTGAGGCATTTTACCCGGGACCCGGACATACTTCAGATAATATCGTCATATGGTTCAAGGAAAATAAAATATTATATGGGGGATGTTTTGTGAAAAGTATTGAAACCAATGATCTTGGTAACCTCGCAGATGCCAATGTAGATGCTTGGCATAATTCTATAACCAATATTCAGAAAAAATTCAAAAATCCAAAGTTTATTATCCCCGGCCATCAGGATTGGGGAAGCACGGATGCTTTGAAACATACACAAAAGTTAATTGAATTGCATTTGGGAAAAGAGAAATGAACCTGCCATTAGAGACAATTTAAAATAATAAA
The DNA here is from genome assembly GCA_043753405.1 of Saprospiraceae bacterium. GTDB lineage: Bacteria > Bacteroidota > Bacteroidia > Chitinophagales > Saprospiraceae > Parvibacillus. Next base: position 2,595 of record JAYUWT010000081.1, read on the forward strand.
ACACGAACAAATGATAGTTTTCGGGACAAGGGGAAGCCTTATTAAAAATATTAAAACCGGCAATATCGCATGCGAGCATTGTGGAACAAAGGGCCCACATATGATAAGCATATTTGGAAAATATACACATATATTCTGGATACCTGTTTTTCCGGTAAGTAAAAAAGTATTCGCTGAATGTCAACACTGTAAAAAAACCATTGATCAAAAGGAATTTAGCCCTAATTTAAATCAGTTTTACCGGGAGGAAATCCAAAACACTAAACAACCTTATTGGCAATGGTCAGGTCTTATAATCATAGCTGCTTTAGTTTCACTATTTTTTCTGATCGGACTTTTTGCCCAAAAGGATCTTCGGACTGACATGCTTCAGGCTGATGTAAATAATATGAGCAATAATCCCGGGATGAAAGATGATTCTATTTCCTTTAAATTGAAAAAAGTCCTTGATGAATTTATTAATGAAAATATTGATCCCGGTAGTTTTAAATATCTGACTAAAATAAATGGGGATAAGGTTTTGTTCCTGGTTCAGATCCCGAAACTGTCGAAAGTTGACAAGTCTGCAAGAGAAGACCTGATAGATGTGATCGATGCAGTCGCTGATGAGCAAAAAATCCTAAGTGGTAAAAAAAGATATATCGGAGTCCGTGGAAAAATCACAACAATGTTACTGAAAACCCCCAATGTTAAGAAAAATAATAAGATCGTTGCAGATGATCCTTTATTGGAATTTTATGGTGATAAGGTCATAGCGAAATAATAAATATAATATTTTATAAAATATTTATTATTTCGCTCTAACCAGCCATTTTGCTAGTTGTTTCTAACTAGTTTTCCTTTAATTTAAATTACGTGGTTGAACTTTATAATGCTGCATTCCATTTATATTGTTCATCACCTATTTTCTCAAGCGTCTTATCCCTCATCCTTTCAGATTTAATAATCCTAAGATCAAGTAACCACATGTTGTGGAAGCTACATCTAATCACACGGTTTAACCTAAAAAAATTAATATGAAGTACAGTATGGTTTTAATGATTTTATGTTTCTATGCCCTGTCGGGATTTTCTCAGAATGATAAACTACACCCGACCACAACCAATGCTCAGGCGATGGATCAGGAGTTATCCCAACAAATAAATACGTATGTTTCTAACAATTTTCCACAAAATAAAGTTTTAAAACATTCGATAGTTGAGAGCAAAATGGGAAATACTTATCAGGTTTATCTTGATAATGATGTCAATCTTGGTTTTAATGACAAAAATGAGATCACAAGTATCAGAAGTACATCACGAATTCCGGATGCATCAGTTCCACCTGCTATTCTGAAATATGTTCAATCTAGTTTTTCTTCTAATACAATTACAAGCTGGGGATGGAGCGAAAAGGTTCAGGTAGTTACGCTGGATAATGGCCAAAAATTGGAATTTAATAATGACGGTGAATACATAATCACCGATAAATAGTTAAGATATAGCTGTAAGCATAAGAGCTTATCCAATTATTTTAATTCATGGGCAGAAAGTTGATATTTACATCTTCTTTCTGCTTTTTATTTATATATGAATTTGAATAACACAAGATCTTGTCAAGATTTACCTTTCTTTTGGTGTTGACAAATTCATGAGCGGGGTCGGGCCATCACCGATTGTATCGGCAAAGTTGTGGCAGCGATCGTGATTTCAAAAAACGAAGAGTCTTTTTAGCCGAAGTTCGAAATAACTTATTAATTACAGCTTCTGAATCGATTTATGCCTTCAAAATTCAGATGGCGGGATTGTAAATTGATTACCATATAAGTAACCTATCTTTTTCATCAGAAAATTTTACCTTTGCGGCATAAGCTTTTAAAATAACCATTTAGTGTTAGAATTATTCAGAAAGGAGCAGCCCATAAGCTACATCCTCTTGTTTTTTTACTGTTTGCTTTTGAGGATTCCGGCCTTCATCAGTGAAACTAACTGGGCACCTCTTTCTACTTCTGCTTTCAGCGACATCGTCTACAATGCTATCGGATATACCACGATGGCAGCACAGATCACCGGAACTTTATTGATCTTCATCCAGGGTATCATGATCAACATCATGGTCAATAACAACAGGATCACACGGGAGAATAGTTTTTTCCCCGGATTGTTTTATATCTTTCTCGTAACCATGTTTCCGGATTTTAATTATTTGTCACCAGCCCTGATGGCCAATACCTTTGTTATTCTGGCATTATTGAATGTCTTCAATTCTTATAAAAAATCAGGTAACAGTAGTGAAATTTTCAACGCCGGCTTGTTCGTCGGCACAGCTATGTTATTCGATTTCAGTTATTGCATATTTTTTATATCGGGTTTTGTGGGCTTCCTGATCGTGCGTTCTTTCCGGTTTATAGACCGGGTTCAATACATACTTGGTTTTATTATTCCGGTATTTTTGGGTGGAACCTATTATTTTTGGATGGGACATTTGGATGAGTTTTTTCTTAAATTTCCTGATAATATAAAGTTTATAGATTGGGTAGCTAACGTCAATACCATACTTTATATTAAGTTAGCGATTCTCGTATTTTTATTGTTATATACTGTGTTGAATTATAGCAATTATGGCAAAAAAAATAATGTCCATGCCATGCGTAAAGTGGATGTGCTTTTGTGGTTCATGATCTTGCCTTTGTTGACATTTGGTTTTCAGGCAGGCATACGTTTAGATCACTTCCTCATTATTGCAGTTCCTATGGGCATCCTGCTTGGTTTTTCAATGTTGCTCATCAATAATAAGCAAATAGCTGAGGTTATGCATCTCATTTTAATAAGTGTTTCATTTTTATTTCAATATATATTACTCTAAAACATAATATCAAATGAAGGCTGGTGTAGTCATTTTCCCGGGTTCCAATTGTGATCACGATATGTTGTACGCCCTTGGCAATGTCATGGGTATGGAAACTCAAGAGATCT
>JAYUWT010000082.1:0-2252 GCA_043753405.1 Saprospiraceae bacterium
GAAACCAATATAATCTAGTGCATAATTATTTGATTCAATTGGATTGTTACTTAACGCAATAACAATTTTTTGGTCTAATTCAATAATATCTACATCCGGTGCATCCGGGCCATCAAAGATTTTAAAACAATTATCAAACAAACCTTGGCAAATTCTATCTGCTGCAAATAAATCCTTTAAAGATGGAGCATTATCCGGACCACTATAATCCTGATCAGGGACCCATGGAACTCCAACAACCAGAAAGTTAGTTTTGCCGGGTTGAAGCTCAATAGGCCCGGTTGCCTGTACTGTTCTTCTATCAAGATTAGGTAAATCTGCTGTTTTCATCGACCAACCGTTCGGATCATCAGGCGCGTTTGGAAAGGCGTATCTTGTAACAGGTCCGCCACTATTAAATCCTGATCCTCCAAATGTAAAAGGTATTCCGTTTTTCCATTTGGCATCCATGTAATTATAAAGTTCCTGCAATTTTTCGGGGTCTGTTTGGCCGGGTTCCGGGCCTCCATTGTTAAAATAAGTAAATGAAGTCATCCCGATATCTAAATTCGTATCTTTCCCATCAATAACTGTATCAATAGTAGGTCCTTCAAAATAATCAATGCCTAAAATAGGAACATTTCTACCGTACGTATTTATCTTTGTATTATCAGGAGATGCACATTGGATTTCATTTTGATTTCCATCAGTACCATCATCATTATAATAATAAACTAAACTTTCAGTAGAATCACAACCTACTAGATCATCATAAGGACATCCAAGATCCGAATCAACCCACCAACCAAATATACATTTGCTGGTCACTGTCGGAGCCCTGTTGACGAGTTTATATCTCATAAAAGTCATATCATTTAACTGATCTGTGGTTTTAAACGCGTAAGCCTGAACTTGGACTTCCATATTGATAGGCTCACCATCGGGAAACTCGGAGTGTGGCCCGGCATTGTCATTATATATCCAAAAATACATTTGATCAGCATAAGTTGGTTCTATTATATTATCAGGTGTAGATTCACATGCTCCCGCAATTCCCCTGATTTCAATAATAGGAAAATCTCCCAAAGCAGGATCATATTCTCCATCTCCATCTTCATCATAAAATGGGGCAAGTGCAGCTGTGGTAATTGGCAAACTCCAATTAAATATCCTTTTGAAATAAGGGTTGCCTGTTGCCGGCCATCCACGAACATTTAAAGGTATCTGATCTTCAGAATATTCACCATTATTAGCTTTTGCAGCTTCAAATAATCTCAAATGTTCATCTATTTCTTCTCCTTTAACTTCAAAAAACCTATCCCAATTTGAACACTCTTGGATTGTTATTTCTCCTGTTTCATCATTTAATGGACCTGGTTTCCAGTCATGCTTATTTGCAGCACTTCCATTTATTCTACCTGCTCCTTTTAACGCACCTCCATTAAATCCAACAACCCAAACTGCTGCACAAAAAATAGATGATACGGGTTTTTCAGTTACATTTGGAATTATGTATCTACCATCTTTGGTATCCCACCAAACATCCCCACCATTTAATAAGTAAGCCCTAACATTATTTATATTTAACTCAGCTTTGTTTGTAGCAGGCTTACATATCTCACGCAACTCTAATTGATCCTGTCCTTTCTGATTTTTCAAAGCAAGCGCTTCTTTTGTAAAATAAGCTTTTAAGCTAATTGCATTAAATGTGGAAAGAATAAGAAATACTGCTAAAATAAAAATATTTTTCATTCGTAATATTTTAAACAAATTTAAAAATCTAAAAAAATTATAATCCAAAAATGATTAAAAATTGAAATTTGCACCTAAGTATATCCTTCTAGGTCCATTAAAGAATCCCGGATTGTATAAAAGCCAATTATATGCGTTTACAAAATCCTCTGAATTACGTCCTAAACTAGTTCCGACTTCGTTAGTATCAATATTTGAATAAAGTCCCTGTCCTTGATCTGTTGGTAAAAATCCATCATCAAAAGCTGAACCGGAAGCTTTGTATAAACCAAATATATTCTTTGTATTCAATAAATTGGAAACTCTTAAATAAATGTTCATTGCTAAAGGGCGTTTGGCATCTTTACTCTTATTGAGGTTAAATGACTTATCAATTCTAAGGTCAATATTGAAATTCCAAGGATACCTTTGACCATTATAAGCACCTACAGGTCCTGATCCACCTCTTTGAGTCGGAGTAGTAGCTTTAGTATATGGCCGACCAGATATTGCTGTAGTTATAAGATTTATACCGGTATTTG
>JAYUWT010000083.1:0-2252 GCA_043753405.1 Saprospiraceae bacterium
TCATCAGCCTCCTAAATAAGTAATGGGTAATAAATAATAAGTAATATTTTATAACGGCACGGCATAATCGGATAGAAATGGTATTCTCATTTGCGCAACAAAGCCATTAGCCATTAACTATTAGCTTTTAAATCCTTGCAATTCAGCTTCATCATTGTCCCCTTGTTTCATCCTCGCCCCGCTCTCCACTCTCAACTCTCAACTATCTAAGCCCATGTGGGAATAGCATCAACAAGTCGTTGAGTATAATCATTCTGAGGTGACTGAATTATCGACCCGGCTTGACCACTTTCTACGATCTTTCCTTTGTTCATAACGAAGATCCTGTCAGCAATAAAATTAACTACGGACATATCATGAGTAATAAATAAAAGTGAAAGGCCCAATTGTTCTTTCAGATCTTTCAACAGGTTTAACACCTGCGATTGGACACTTACATCCAGGGCTGCGACAGATTCATCGCAAATGAGTAATTCGGGCTCCAATGCTAAAGCCCGTGCAATACTGATTCTTTGACGTTGTCCACCGCTAAATTCATGCGGATATCTCTGAGCCTGGTCGGCAGACATGCCTACCTGATGCAGGAGATGCGCCATTCTTTCATATCTAAGTTTTTTTGTTGCAAATAAGTTGTGGACGAGCATAGGTTCCATGATAGCTTCTGCAATTTTCATTTTTGGGTTTAAAGATGAATACGGATCCTGGAAAATTATCTGAATTTTTTTAGCAGTTTTCTTCCACTCTGAATCAGATTGGGTGAACAAATCCTTATTATAGAGCAATGCTTGACCCTGAGCAGGCTTCTCCAGATTGACCAAAGTCCTTCCCAAAGTGGATTTGCCACATCCGGATTCACCAACAACACCGAGTGATTCGCCCTTATTTATATAAAATGAAATATCATCTACAGCACTTAAAAATGATGTGGTCTTCCCCCAAAAATTCTTCTTTAATGGATACTTGACTATCAGATCCTTAACCTCCAACAATTTAACATCATTGGTAATTTTTACGTCCTTGCCAATGATCGCAGAAAGTGAATTTCCTGATACTGATGGATTAAAAGAATAAATTTCATCCACTTCAGTTATATCAACAAAGTCAGAAACTACAGGCAATCTTTCCAATTTACTATTCAGGGGAGGTTTACATGCTATCAGGCCTTTAGTATATAAATGTTTCGGATTTTTGAGGACATCTTCTGTCCTGCCTTCTTCGCAGATAAGCCCTTTATACATCACATTCACCCTTGAAGTAATAGAACGAATTACACCAAGGTCATGAGAAATAAACAAAATAGAAAGTCCATATTCATCCTTGATACTTAATAATAAATCGAGGATCTTCTTTTGAATAGTTACATCCAATGCTGTCGTGGGCTCATCAGCTATGAGCAGATCCGGATGGCAACTTATAGCCATAGCGATCATCACTCTCTGGATCTGTCCGCCCGAGATCTGATGTGGATAGCTATTGTATATTCTTAAAGGTTCAGGCAGTCCGACCTTTTTAAATAATTCCATAGTCGCGTCTTTAGCCTGCTGCAAACTAAAATTAAGATGCAGTCTGGTCATCTCATCGACCTGGTATCCACAAGTTAGTACAGGATTGAGTGACGACATTGGTTCCTGGAAAATCATTGAAATGGATTTTCCTTTTATTCCTTGAAATCCCTTATGATCCAAACCTACTAATTGTTTGGTCTTATTGTCATGCCTGTATTCAATTGAACCGGTGATCTGAGCCTGTCCCGGAGGAAGCAGACCCAATATAGACAATCCTGTAACAGACTTTCCGGATCCTGACTCACCTACCAGTCCAACTATTTCTCCTTTTTGAATAGTCAGATCGATGCCTTTTATGACTTTCTGAACCCTGCCTTCATTATTAAAAGCTATGTTCAGGTCCCGCACATTTAAAAGCATATTATCCATGAATTGCAAGTCTTATCTGCCGAAAATATTCCCATAAAACGATGCCCAAACTTACAGAAATATTAAATGAATGTTTAGTTCCTACCTGAGGAATTTCAATGGCCGCATCACATAATGCTAAGATTTCAGCAGAAATCCCCATAACTTCATTGCCGAAGACCAGTGCGATGGGCTGACTTACCTCAAATGTTTGAGATTCCAATGAAATTGCATTAGTGGTGGTTTCAATAGCTATGATCTTATATTGATTTTTTTTTAGACGGGCAAGGCATTCAAATGTAGTTGGATGATAATTCCAATTAACTGAATTTGTTGCCC
>JAYUWT010000084.1:0-15670 GCA_043753405.1 Saprospiraceae bacterium
CACCCATCCTGATACTTTGTTCCCGGTCATTGACAAGTGGAAAGCCCTAATTACGCCTCATGCCGCACAAGATGAATACCGCCCTCTTGATTATGGATATACAATGAATGAATTTAATGATTCTTATATTAAAGCAATAGATGGACATACACCTTATGGGTTAAAACCCTTTCTGGAACAAAGAAGACAAAGGACAAAATTACAATTGACAGGGCTTGGCACTTTTACAAAAAAAGACCCAAATTCGATAATCGTTTACCCCAATCCTGCTCAGAATTTTGTCAACATTATAACAACCAATCAGGAAAACATCCATTTTAAAAGCTTGAAAATATATGATGTCTTCGGCGAAGTTGTTCTGACTAAATCAAATGGGAAATTGCCTTACAGAATAGATATCTCAGGCTTAAATAATGGCTTATACATTATTGAAATAGTAACTCCTTATGGAAATATCCTAAATCAATTGATTATTAATTGAAATTTAAACACAAAATAAAAAGGTTTTAATTTGTGAAGATTTGTGGTCAATAAATAATTTGTAAAAATTCCTTATGCCACAAATGACACAAATATATTCTGCGAATATTCCACAAATTGGTGATAGAATGACAATGGCGCAAAGTAGCTTTAAACAGGTTCAAAGTCAATCCGCCCAATTCAACATTCAAAATTCAACATTCAACATTACTTGGTTACCATTTCTCCCAAAACTTCCAGTTTTTCTCTTTCTTTTTAGCCGGTATGATGATGTAGCGCAATGAAATAGCTGTCTGACTATCAAATATCCTTTCTCCTCCAGTAAAGTTAATTGCAGGTTTGTAGTCGAATGAAAATAAAAGACGATCGAAACGCATCTCTATTCCTCCGATAGCTGTAAGGCCATAACTGTTTTTGCGCCCGTCCCTGTCTTTACCATAGATCCCTGCATGAGGACCGGCTCCGATATAAAAGTTGAGCCCCTTGAACACCAATTTCTGATGTTGTTCATACAATAAGGTGATGGAAGTTTGATCGTTGAAAAAACCTTTCTGGATTATTCCTTCCAATGTTGAATTTTCGAGTATTAATTGTTGGACGGTCAGTCCAAACTCTGTTCCGATCCTGATACCCGCTGCAGTTCTGTATTTCTGAGCATGAGTGCCGGATGCCAGGGTTGTAATCAGAAATATTATAGAAAGAATTCTCATTTTGTGTTCGTTTCGCAAGATTAATAAGATATTTCGAAATAGTATGGCTATTTTTATTTTTTACATTGCCGCAGAGGACCTTCACGGTAAATAACTTCGCCAATTCTTTTCATAACGTTACATGTGTTAATATTTAATATAAACCTCTTGTTCAATACTATTAAAAATTTCCTAAAATTTTATTTCAATGCCACTACATTGTACAATGTGCATTCGCCGTTTGTATATAATTTAGTCAGTTTTATTTTCAAAAATAAATTACCTGAAGATTTTAAATCGAATATCCAAATCGTCAGAAGGCAGTTGAAAACATCAGAAGTTGAAATCCCTGTCCGGGATTTCGGAGCGGGATCTAAGAACACAAAAAAAGATAAATTTGATAAAGTAAGCCGAATTTCAAAAACCTCCGTATCAGGACCTCTCAAATCACTTTGGCTGTATAACATCAATGTATATTTTCACCCAGATAATGTCCTTGAATTGGGTACCTCCCTTGGCTTATCTGCAGCTCATCTGGCTCAGAATGCAGGCAATGTTAAAACTCTTGAAGGCAATCCTGCCATTGCAAATACGGCACATGATGTTTTTAAAAATCTCAATATAACCAATGTAGAAATTATCACTGGCAACTTTGATGATACTTTGAAAAATGTTTTAGAACATAAGTCACCCCCTGATCTTGTTTATCTTGATGGAAACCATACCTATGAAGCAACCATAAGATATTTTGATCAGCTTAAGACAGCCAGGAATGACAAAGAAATGATCCTGATATTTGATGATATTTACTGGTCTGAAGGTATGATGAAGGCGTGGAAAGAAATTAAAGCACAAGTTGAAGTATCTCTCAGTATTGATATCTACTTTTTTGGATTGATATTTTTTAAAACGAATACCATAGCACCCAAACATTATATATTGCTCCCCGGCAACTGGAAACCATGGCATATTGGTTTCAAACCAGTAAAATAAAATTATTAGCATATGAATGACAATTGTTATATTTGTAACTATTTTGGTTACACAACAAACTCACTATGTCAATTGATGATGGAAAAAGGATCTCTGGACGGGGAGCTCAGATCAATACACACAACAGATTTGATAAGCACAATAGAAACGGCCCTCCTGATTTCTTTGACGATCCTTATGAAGATAATGAAGGTGAAACTTCAAAAACACAATACATTAAGATCTACCCTAAGACCCTTATCAATAAGGTTGTGAGTACCGATGTGAGAATGCCCTATTCCGCTAATCCTTATCAGGGATGCGAACATGGCTGCACATATTGTTATGCAAGGGTTACTCACAATTACTGGGGATATAGTGCCGGAGTTGATTTTGAACAAAAAATACTTTATAAAGACAATGCCCCGGAGATCCTGGCATCAGAATTTGAAAAAAAAAGTTGGCTGGGTGAAATGGTGATGCTTTCCGGCAATACTGATTGTTATCAGCCTGCAGAAAAAAAATTGAAGATCACCAGAAAAATGCTCAGGGTATTTGAACAATACAACAATCCTGTCGGTATCATTACCAAAAACTCTCTGGTAGAGCGCGACATTGATATTCTCAGACCAATGGCACAGAAAAATCTTGCTCAGGTCGTTATCACGGTCAACAGTATGGATGAATCTCTTAGAAGAATGATGGAACCCAGAACAGCAAGTGCTGCAAAAAAATTTGAAACGATCAGAAAACTTACTCAGTCCGGCATTCCGGTCATGCTTATGATATCACCTGTAATTCCTTCCATTAATGACAAACATATCCTGGAGCTCATGAAAAGAGGTTCTGAGGCAGGTGCAATAAGTGCCACATATGTCATCGTGAGACTAAACGGTGATGTTGCGACCATTTTTAAAGACTGGATCCACAAAGCTTATCCTGATAAAGCTGAAAGGGTCATCCACCAGATAGAAGACTTGCATGGGGGCACTACAGAAGATTATCGAACGACAACCAGAATGAAAGGCGAAGGTAGCTTTGCAGATATCATCAGGCAACAATTTATGCTTGGCAAAAAGAAATATTTCAAGGATCAAATATTGCCGGAGCTTGACTCTTCACAATTCAAAAGATTTGGAAACGGGCAGATGAGTTTGTTTGATTGAAGCAGATACTAGATACTAGATTCTAGATTCTAGATTCTAGACTAGATACTAGATTCTAGACACTAGATACTAGGTACTAGACACTAGACACTTAAAGAGCTCAGTATTCAGAAGTCAGAATAATATATATAATGTCGGAAATATTCTCTTAAACGTACAGCTAAAACGTCAAAGCGCTAAATTGCAAATGCGTTTTTAAAGGCCTAAGCGAAGCGACCCAAAGCGAAGCGACCCAAAGCGAAGCGACCCAAAGCGAAGCGACCCAAAGCAAAGCGACCCAAAGCGAAGCGACCTAAAGCAAAGCGACCTAAAGCGAAGCGACCTAAAGCGAAGCGACCTAATGATGAAAGATGAAAGATAATTCCGCGCTATACGGTAAGCAACGGTTAATATAAAATATAAAGTATTTTCTAAAATATCTTTTGAACGTAACAAGCTAATGCGCCAAAGTGCTAAAGCGCTAATGCGCTATTCAAAGGCCAAAGCAAAGCGACCTGTCTAGCATACGGTTAGATACACCATCGAGTAACTGAATCTTGCACTCTCAGGCACAAATATCAATATTTTCTCACCTTTATTTAACTTGACACTGTTGTTAAGCCCCTCCAGCATTGCATAAGCAGAAGCTGCGCCAACATTGCCAACTTCAGGTAGATTGACATACCATTTGGATTCAGGAATGATCATGTCCAGGATAATCAATTCTTCAACAATTTTATTCCAGAAAAACATAGAAGACAGATGGGGTAAAAAATGATCTATACTATCTTTATCGATATTTCTTTTTGCTAAAACGTCTTTCATCCATTTTGCTCCAAGAGGAACAATATTTTCACCCAGCAATCTCACATCCTGCTTGAATGCAAAAACACTTTTCGTTCCCCACTCGGAAGTGGACATTTCACCAAAGGAATGTAAGGTATCAGAACCATTTTTATCTGCGCCAAGGTACATACATACCTCTTTTTGATCTGCAAAACTGGTGTTCTCTATCCATTCTATCTTAAAATTGATATGTCCTTCCTCAGGTTTATTTTGCAATAAGAAAGCACCTGCACCATCTGACAACATCCATCGAAGAAAATCCTTTTCGAATGCTAGAATGGGATTGTCTTCCAACATCTTCATGTCTTCCATTTCAGCATCAAACTTACTTCCCATCAAATACTGGGAAAACCGCTCACTGCCTGTACTTACAGCAATGGTAGTTTCGCCGCATAAAACTGAATAATAAGCATATTTTAATGCATGGGTTCCTGAGCAACAAGCTCCCGTCGCACTGATAAGTTCCACCCCACTGTTATCCAATTCACCATGGACCATAGAAGCAAGACTAGGAAGTAACATGTCCGGACTTGAAGTGCCACATGCTAAAAGCTGCATCTGATCCTGAGTTATATTTTCATCAAAAAGTCCTTCTACTGCAATGGCAGCAAGCTGAGCATTGGAATAGTTGAATTTTCCCGATTTATCCAGCGCATAAAATCTATTCTTTATACCATTGCTTCTCAACACGATAGCTCTGGACCTTGATGGCTTACCACCCGCATACCCAAGAACATCTTCCATTTCACTATTTGAAATGGGATCATTCGGAAAAAAAGTATTTATTCTAGTGATATAAACTTCATTGAGTTTATGCATATGCCTCACAATTATTTAGATATTTAAGGTACAAACATAACTTTTAATTAGAATATAATATATATTTCTTTCTTACATTCTTAAATTTTTCAAGCCCCTCATGCCACGAATCCCTTATCTGTGTTTCACTTAAACCGTTCTTTACCTGCTCCTGAAATTCAGATGTCCCCATCAGAAGATCTATAAAATTGTTTTTGAGAAAAAAATTAGCTCTATCAGGATAATTTCTATAAGCTTCCAGCAAATAGGATAAATTGATCCTGGACTCTGCTTTGATCACTTCCGGAGAAATCCCACTCAGATCATACCCACGACATTTTTTTCCCTGTAGAAATGGGGATGTTGCACCGGGTTTTGATTCAGGAGTAAAATAAAAATCTCCCTTGAGTGCCTTGGGACTTCCGTATATCTGAAACTGTTTGTCCGTGCCCCTTCCAACACTAAAATTAGTTCCTTCGAATAAACACAAGGATGGATAAAGTAAGATAGAAGTTTGATTAGGCAGGTTAGGTGAAGGTTTTACGGGAACGATATAAGACTTTTGGTGATCATAATTTTTGCAAGCTATTACCTTCAGATTGCATTTCAGATTGTCTTTCAGATAATTTTCTCCATTCATCAATTGGGCAAGTTCGCCCAACGTCATGCCATGGACAACAGGAATGGGAATAATGCCAATAAAAGAAACTTTTGACATTTCCAGCACGGGTCCATCTATATAGTGGCCGTTCGGATTTGGCCTGTCCAGTAACAAAAGAGGTTTTTTATAAAATGCACAGGCTTCCATCAGATATTTAAGAGTGGATAAATAAGTATAAAACCGCGCACCCACATCCTGCACATCAAAGATCACCAGATCAATATTTGACAAATCTTCCCGGGTAGGCCCTTTTTTGGCCCCATAAATAGAAATTATAGGAATGCCTGTAGCGGGATCTATTGTATTGTTTACATTTTCTCCTGCATCTGCGTCTCCGCGGAAGCCATGTTCAGGAGCAAAAATGGTTTGTATACTTACTTTTTTATCTTTCAATACGTCAACTAAATGCGACTGCCCGACCATTGAGGTTGCATTGACCAACAAGCCTACCCTTTGACCTCTCAGAAAAGGCAGATACTGATCCACCTGTTCAGCACCGGTTACAATAGGCAAACCTTCGATCTGTGATGAGTCTTCTCTTGAGCTGTTTTTTTTAACTTCTGTGTTGGATGATGATGGGGTATTGCAAAATACGTTCGATACGATCAGCAGGATAAAGTAAAATTGATTTCCAATGAACATTGAATTAAATTTTTGTCAGGAGTTTATTTTATTGGTGTTAATGATAAATACTATTTGAACCATCGTAAGAAAGCTATTTCAAGAAATAAAAAAACGAGTGCTGATATAAGAAAGTATTTCCATAATGAAATACCGGTATCCCCTTCCTGGACCACTGAAGCAAGATTAGCCTGAGCCGACGGAGTTATTACCGTGACATGATCACTTTCAAAAGATTTGATCTTAGCAAGATCAAGGAAATCCATTTTACTTTCTTTTCTGCTATAATTGAAAGCGTACTTTCCACCTTTTTCTAATTGATATATACCCGGCAAGATAGTTTCTTTCCCAGTATTGATAACAGTTCTTTGGCCCTTTTTTATCTGTTCAGGAATAAATGTTTGAGGCCCTGTAAACTTAAGAACAGCGTCCTGCCCTCCACCGGAGTTATTTATTTCAAAACTTTCATTCTGGCCTATAGTGAAAGCTAGTTTTTGTTGATTATTTGCATTAAACGCTGCCTTAAATAGAAAAGGAACAATAACCTCGCCATTCCTGACAAAATCACTCGTGTTGATATCAAGTTGGGAAGCGCATAAAAATATTTGAGCCGAATATCTTGGATATCTTACCAGGAATGCACTTCCGTCACGATAACTCAATAAGGATACTGCCCCTTTAGTGGTCTTGGTCCTGATGGGAAAGTTGCTCTTCGTAACTGGAAGTTTCAATTGTTGGGTTTTACCTTCAAATACATTTTGAAAGATATAATCTCTGGTATTGATGGAATATGCCTGTTTTGTTTCAAAAGATTGAGTTGAAGAAACACCCAAATCGAAAGCCGCTGAAAGCTGGCTAATGGCTGATAAACTTTTGCCGTTGGGAAATATCACCAGATTTGTTCCGCCGTTCATAGCTTTTGTAAGCTCACTTATCAAACCAGAGGAAGTACTTCTTATTTCATTTAATATTATCAACTGGTAATCCGTGAATTTACCAAAATTTACCCTTGACAATTCTTCATTTGTCACATTGAACAAGCGTGATGTTTGTAAGGCAGTATTTAAATATTTATTGCCGGATCCATCATTAATGATCAGCACATTCACTTTGGAAACCTCATTCCAGGCTATAAAATAATTATCGTCAAAGGTAATTGGAGAATCATTAATAATGATTTCAGCAGATTGAAAACCGGCCTGAGTAGACAATATAGGTACCGTATCAGTTAAACTCGATTTTGCATTAATTTTTTTAATGGAAAGTGGTTTATTATTACCGTTGAACTTAAGCACGGGTTTAACAGTAGTGAGCTCAGTTCCATCATTGTTGATCCGGAAAATTAATTGATTAGCTATTCCCGGTGAAGCTACCTGGTCTTTGAAATAAGCAGTATCAACATATGTATTAGAGAGATCTGAAGACAATAGAGGCACCAGATTGCATTGAATGGAGCTATCTTTTAGTCGTGCAAGATCTGCAGCATTCTTTTGAAAATCACTAATAAAATAAGCATTATACTTTCCCTGCCCGGCAATTTTAAAGTTTTGTTGCATGCCTTTGAATACTTGTGAGAAGGTCTTAAATTGAGGAGAAATGATCTTTTCATCCACTATTGCATAAGCCTCTTCTTTATTTAACCATTGTTGCTGGGCACCTTCAAGGTTGTTGGTAATGATTTGAAATTTATCATCAGGACCAAAACCACTTATTATCTGATGTGCAGTTTCCTTAGCTTTTTCTAGCAAATTATTTCCCGCACTTAACCCACCCATGCTAAAAGAGTTATCCAGATAGATAAAGACATAATTGGTGCCCTGGATCACTTTGCCTTTTGATTCAATAAAGGGTTGCGCAAAAGCAAATACCAATGCCAGTATTGCCAGGCAACGGCATATCAGGACAAGCCATTGCTGGATCTTTTTCTTTGAATTGGAAGTTTGTTGAATAGATCTCAAAAAAGCGACATTGGTAAAAAATACCTTCTTATATCTTCTAAAGTTGAAAAGATGAATGATTATAGGTACAGCTATTACAAATGCTGCAAATAAAAAACCTGGAAATAAAAACTGCATAGGACAAAATTACAATAATGAATAATATATACTTCCATAATATGTTAATTATTGTTTGGATTGTCTAATATTATTCCGATGGAAGTGAATTAGAAGGACCAACTATAATTATCCTTAGCTTAATACTTAAGAGCTATCTTTGTTTTATAAAAAGAAAAATAATGGCTGAATGGTTGAATGCAATAGGTGTGACACTCATTCTATTTGCTTTTGTAATGTTATCGCTTAAAAAAATGCCTGCAGAAAGCCCGGCTTATAAATGGTTAAATTTAGTAGGAGGAAGTATGTTATGTACAGGTGCTTTTTTGATCTCAGCCTGGGCCTTTGTGGTGATGGAGGGCGTATGGAGTGCTGTAGCCTTGTATTCAATAATCAGAAAATAGTATGAGTAGTTATTTAATTAAGTGGTGAGATTTGTGATGTAACACTATTAGAATTTTTTAAAATTATCTAACTAAAACCTAGAAATATTTCAAATTTTCTAAAAACCACATTTCATACAGCTTAATAAAAATATGAAAATTCACATTATATTTAATTAATATGTAAGAATTATATTCTGAAAATAATCCATATTTATAATTTAACAGTATTTTATACTTCAATTTTTTATGTGATTAAATTTTTTAGCCATTTTCTTCTATTTTTTGGCTAACGATACTATTTTTACGACCAAAGTAAAAGAAATAAAAAATGGAGAATATTCTTGAAAAATTTAAAGGCGGTGCCTTTCTTATTACAGATTATTATTTTGGTACCGACTATATTCCTGAAAGAATAAATGAGGATCAGAAAATGATCAGGGACATGGTCAGCGAATTCGTAGTAAAAGAGATCAGGCCAAAAGGTTATCTTCTGGAACATCAGCCTGCACTCATGGATATGGCGGGTGAATTAGGTCTGGTAGGAGCTCATATTCCCGTCGAATACGGAGGGCAGGAACTGGACACTGTGCTCAATACGATCATAGGTGAAGAAATAGGAAAAGGGGATGCTTCATTTTGTACAACTTTTGCTGCACATACCGGAATTGGAATGTTGCCCATCTTGTATTATGGGACAGAAGAACAGAAACAGAAATACTTACCCGGCCTTTCAACAGCTGCTCTGAAAGCCTCTTATTGTCTTACGGAACCCGGTGCAGGAAGTGATGCTATGGGAGTAAAAACCAAGGCTATCTTAAATACTGAGGGCACACATTATGCTCTTAATGGTCAGAAAATGTGGATCTCCAATGCCGGATTTGCAGATGTTTTCATCGTATTTGCACAGGTGGACGGAGATAAATTCACGGGATTTATAGTTGATAAAGGAACTCCGGGTATGACTTTAGGGGCCGAGGAAAACAAACTAGGAATAAAAGGAAGTTCGACGCGTCAGATATTCTTTGAAAATGCGTTGATCCCCGTGGAAAATGTTCTGGGACAAATAGGAAAGGGTCATCTTATAGCTTTCAATGTACTGAACATGGGTCGTTTTAAGTTGGGCGTTCTAGTAGGCGGAGGTTGCAAAGTAGTAACAACGACAGCTGTAAAATATGCTTTGGAAAGAGAACAATTTAAAACTCCGATCGCAAACTTTGGGGCAATTCAATTTAAATTGGCTGAAATGGCAATTAAATCCTATGTGTTGGAATCAACCAATTATCGCATAGCAAATCTGATCGAGGACTGGAAGTCTTCCGCGATTTCTGAAGGACAGGCATATAAAGATGCTCTGCTGGACGCAGCTGAAGAATATGCCATTGAATGTGCTATTTCAAAATTATATGGTAGCGAATGCATAGACTATGCTGTGGATGAATTACTTCAGATCCATGGGGGTTTAGGGTATTCTGAAGAATATATTCCTGCCAGATTGTATAGGGACAACAGGATTAACAGGATATACGAAGGTACAAATGAGATCAACAGGTTATTGTTGGTCAATATGCTTCTGAGACGGGTTATGAAAGGTGAACTTGATATGGTAGGACCGGCATGGGCAGTGCAGAAGGAATTGGCAGGAATGCCTAAGATGGAAACTTTTGATGGTCCCTACCCTTTAGAGTCTAAAGCGTTGAATCAATTTAAAAAGATCCTGCTCATCGTAGCCGGAGCCGGAGCCAAATATCAAATGGATGGTAAAATAGACCTAAAAAATGAACAGGAGATCCTTATGAATATCGCTGACATCATGATCGATGTTTTCAATTCTGAATCGGTACTGGCAAGACTTATCGAAGTTCAAAAATTGAATGACCCAAAAATTCAGGAAAAAGAAGCCATCCTCAAAGTTTTTTTCCATGATGCACAGGACAGAATTTCAAAAAACGCTGTCGATGCTTTGGCTTCCTTCGCAACAGGCGATGAATTAAAAGTAATGCTCATGGGGATTAAACGATATACAAAACTCGAACCTGTCAATGTCAAGGTATTAAGGAAAAAGATCGCCGCGTTGATTATTGAGGAAGCGCAATATCCGTTTTAGGAAGTGAGGACCGGAGAGGAATGAGTTTCTTTAAATATACTAGCAGAAAGCTGTGAGTTATAGGCTTTAAGCTATAGGCTGTAAGCTGCTCCGAAAGCAATTTTCAGGTTATATTATTTTTTCATGACTATGATTCATCTTTGACTCAATTGTTCATTGTAAATTTCGGAAGCTCCATCACCGCTCCACTCTCCACTCTCAACTCTCAACTTTCAATTTAACAAAGCCATCAGCTATCGGACTTTTAAATAAGTAATGGGTAATAAGTAATGAGTAATATGGTTGCAAGGACCTGCTCAGTTCCTAACTTTATTAAAATAAATGATGAGTGATCGGAAATGATTGATAATTGGTTCGAAAAAGTTACCTCGTTTTCACAACAAATCCATCAGCCATAAGCCATCGGCCTTTTATAACTTCGTACCTCCGATTCATCTCCACGACATTGCCTCAATTGTTCATTGTAAATTTCGGAAGCTCCACCTTCGCCCCACTCACCACTCTCAACTCTCAACTTTCAACTCTTCATGGTCAATATCCTATAGCTTTATAATCCTTCGGGATACTGCTTAATCTTTGTCACTGTTCGCTGTTCGCTGTTCACTGTTCGCTGTCCGCCGTTCGCTAAAAACTTTCAATTCCCTACTCTCAACTTTCAACTTAGTAAATTTATTTAACATAAAGCCTCGATTTCATTTAGCCAGAACGTTGTATATTTGATGAAACATACCGTTTGAATTGATCCGAAAATTAGCATATATAATATTTACTGTGTGTTTGCCTTGTTTTGCCTGGGCGACACATAACAGGGCAGGTGAAATAACATATGAACAGATAGGCGACCTTAGAATCAGAGCTACTATTATTACCTATACTAAGGCATCCAGTATAGATGCCGACAGGGATACTTTGATCCTGGAGTGGGGTGACGGAACATTCAGTAAAGTAGGCAGGAATAACGGCAATGGCAAAGGCATAATCATTGGACCGGATATCAGATACAATATATATACTTTCGAACACACATATCCATCCAGAGGCAGTTATACGATGAGTATGACCGACCCGAACAGGAATTCAGGGATATTAAATGTCAATCCACCTAATTCTGAAAATATACCTTTTTATATTGAAACAACTTTTTCATTTCTCAATTCTACTTTTCAGGGATTTAATAATGCTCCAAAACTGTTGCAACCACCTATTGATGTAGGATGTGTGGGACAGCTCTTTACCCACAATCCCAATGCCTATGATATCGACGGGGATAGTTTGGTTTATGAATTGATTGTACCTCAACAGGGAGTTGGTTCCAACGTCCCAAACTATGTCTTTCCTGATCAGATAATACCAGGGGTAAATAACATTTTGACACTCAATACAATCACCGGTGACTTGATCTGGAATACTCCAAAGAAGGGAGGTGAATATAATATTGCATTAAGGATCAATGAATATAGAGATGGGATACTCATATCATCACTGGTACGCGACATGCAGATCCTTATACAGGTATGTGATAACAGGCCACCTAAAGTGGAAACAATTGAAGAATTATGCATTGTCGTCGGCCAAAGTATAAATTTTAATGTCACAGCCACGGATCCGGATGCTCCGCCCCAAAAAGTAAAGCTTACAGCTCTCGGTGGACCCTTAGTGATAAATGGTGCCAAAGCTAATTTTAACGTATCTCCCAACTTTGAAAATCCTCCTGTTAATGGAACTTTCACCTGGACTCCGGATTGTAATGCTATCAATCGGGAATACTATTCAGTGATCTTCAAAGCTGTTGACAACAAGTCTGACACTACAGGACTTGCTGATCTAAAAACAGTCCGTATTAAAGTAGTGGGCCCATCACCCGAAAACCTAACCGGAGAGTCTATATTCAATCAGATCTTATTAAAATGGGATGACCCTTATTTATGTCAAACTACTGCAAATGAATATTTCCAGGGTTTTAATGTGTGGAGAAGAATCAGTAGCAACAGCTTTCAGCCTGATACCTGCAATCCCACAATGGAAGGAAAAGGTTATACAAAAATAGCTTTCTCTCAAAAAACCACAGATGGCCAAAATTATACATACCTGGACAAGAATGTTGAAAAAGGTAAAGCATACTGTTATCGTGTTGAAGCTGAATTTGCACAAACTTCACCTGGTGGTTTTCCATATAACCAGGTTCAAAGCTTACCCTCGAACGAAATATGTGTCCAACTTAACCTTGATATTCCCCTGATCACTAAAGCCTCTGTCGAAGAAACTTCAATCAATGGCTCCATTCTGGTTCAATGGGTCAAACCAAGGACTATGGATTTAGATACCATCGCAAATCCCGGTCCTTATACCTATGTTTTGAAAAGAGGTTCTGGATTCAATCCAACGATGTATGTTAATGTTCCGGGAGCAAGTTTTACTTCTCTCAACTTTCTGGATCCTGTGGATACTTCATTTTTAGATATCGGGATCAATACTATTGCGAGCCCTTATTCGTATGTGGTTGATTTCTTTGTCAGCCCTGCAAATACGATCTATGGAAGCTCTACCTCTGCTTCAAGTGTTTTTTTAAATGTGACCGGATCAGATAAAAAGACGATCTTAACATGGAATGAAAATGTTCCATGGTCCAATAACAGTTTTACCATTTATAAACAAAACATTTTAGGAAATTTTGATTCAATAGGAATTACCCAGGCAAGGATATATGAAGATAAAAATCTGGAGAATGGGACAGAATACTGTTATAAAATAAGGACAACAGGTACCTATGGAATCGTAGGAATACCCAATCCGATTATAAATTTTTCACAAGAATCCTGCGCAGTACCTGTAGATACAGTGCCGCCATGTGCTCCGATGCTTGTCATAGTCAATGATTGTGATAACGGTAATTCATCAGCAGAGATCAAAAACAATTTGAGTTGGAATAATCCCGATGATCAGTGTGGTACACCCAATGATACCAAAGGGTACAGGGTTTACGTCCTTCAAAATGGCCAGACAGTTCCGGAGTTGATATTTGAAACGAATAATGAAAATCAACTAACATTCAGTTATGTCAGTGAGACATATGGCTTAGCCGGATGTTATTATGTGGTTGCATTTGATTCGGTATTTAATGAGAGTATAGCAAGTAATATCGTCTGTATCGAAAACTGCCCTGATTACAGGCTCCCAAATGCTTTTTCACCCAATGGAGATGGCTACAACGATACCTATAAACCTTATCCGTACAGATTTGTCAATAAAGTTGAATTTATAGTTTATAACAGGTGGGGTAATGTGATATTTGAAACAGCCAATCCAGATCTGTTATGGGAAGGTACATCATTGTCAGGCAGTACTGTACCGGATGGAGTCTACTATTATACTTGCCGGGTCTTCCAACAGATCAGCTCTACCGGTATTATACAGAGTCCGATTGTTCTGACAGGATTTATTGAATTAATAAGATCATAGATGTTCACGGGAATTATTGAAACTACCGGAACTGTCGTGACTGCACAAAAAGAAGGTGATAAAAATCATTTTTCTATCCGTTGTGATTTTGCAGCTCAGTTACATTTGGGAGAAAGCGTCGCACATGATGGAGTTTGTCTGACTATCACTTCATTGAACGATGAAGTATATTCAGTCACAGCCATAGATACTACACTAAATATATCAAATATCAACTGGAAACCGGGCGATGTCATCAATCTCGAACGTGCCATGATATCAGGCTCGCGGCTCGATGGACATATTGTGCAGGGCCATGTAGATTCTGTAGGTATAATTAACGAAATCCGGCACAATGATGGCTCGGTATTAATGATCATAGAAATTGATGAGAAATTTAGTTCTCTGATCGTATCCAAAGGAAGTATTTGTCTGAATGGCATAAGTCTTACCATTGTAGATGCTTTTGAAATGTCATTCAGTGTTGCGATCATACCGTTTACATGGGAGCATACGAACATGCATATTCTTGAATCGGGCAATAAGGTCAATCTTGAATTTGATATTATCGGTAAATATGTGGAAAGGATGATGTGCTTCAGGGGAGGATAATTTATAAAAATCTTTCACGTTATTTGCGCTGACCCATATTTTCATTTCTTTCATTATCTTAGTTGAATAAAAACATAAATCCTTTTTATGGCAGTAACTAAGCATCATTGTCTCAATTGTAACAGCACTTTAAAAGGCAAGTTCTGCATTCAATGTGGACAAAAATCCGATACTCACCGAATAACTGTAAAACATTTTATCACGCACGATCTGATCCATGGCTTTTGGCATATCGACAAAGGATTATTTTTTACGCTGAAAGAAACATTGATAAGCCCGGGAAAAGCCGCTATGCAGTATATCGCAGGCAGGCGGGTGATCTATTATAACGTATTTTATCTTACTCTTTTGCTATTGGGGTTCAACCTATTGATCCTGCACCAGCTGTTGGATACGAATGAAAGCTTCTGGAAGACAAAGGGAGACATGAAACAGATCGCTCAATATTTTGATGAATATTTTAAAATTGTTGTTTTTATGTTCATTCCAATTGCAGCCATGGGGGCAATGCTGTTCTACAGAAAATGGAAACTTAATTTTGCTGAACATTGCATCATTGCAGGATTTATTTTGTGTGGGTTGACCACGATGACCATCATTCAAAATCTTTTGAAATTGTTACCTCCCTCAATAATCTCCATCCTGGATGTCAGTCTAAATCCCTTAATATTTCTGGTTTTGTTTTTAATGCCGGGATGGGCTTATTACCAGGCTTTTGCTTCAAGATATACTGTATGGGGTTTTATATGGAGGATCATTTCCTTTTATCTTTTGACATTTGTTTGTTTCCTCTTGATTATAGTAATCGTTGCAATCATCTATGCGCTTTGGCAAGGAAAAGGTGTGATAGAAGGCGCGTTGGAG
>JAYUWT010000085.1:0-2250 GCA_043753405.1 Saprospiraceae bacterium
AATGTTTGCATTTTGTTGGATCTCAATACCATCTACAGCGATGATGTCTTTTATTCTAAGGGATTGACCCAATTCAAGGCCACTGATGTCGACAAAAAGCTCATCAACCATTTTCTCAGGTGTTGTTTTAACTTTGATCTTTCGTACAGACTGGATCAGCTTACCTCCCAATTTAACTCCAGGGCTACTTCCTTTAGGCTTTAAAGGTATTTCGAGTTTAATGGGTTGACCCGCAACTAGTTCAATAAAGTCAACATGCATGATATGATCTCTTACAGGATGAAACTGAATGTCTTTGAGAACTGACCGTACTTTTTTTCCATCGATATCTAATTCGGCTACTTTAAAATCACCGGTAAATACCAAATGACGTAATTCGCTTTCGGTGGTTTGAAAGTGAACAATGTCTTTAGAACCATATAATACGCAAGGAATAGCCGCTGAAGCACGGATTGCTTTAGATGCTTTCTTTCCTACTTCAGTCCTTGGACTTCCTTTTATTGTCATTGTATTCATGCGCTGTATGTTTTATACCCTTTTTAATATTGGAGTGCAAAGGTATACTTAATTATCTGAAATGGCAAAATAATTGTTTAAAAATATTTGATTTTATGTGCTGATTGTGAATATTTTACCCGAATAAAGACGGGTTGGCTTAAAGAGAAAAAAAAATATGTGTAAAGCATTGAATATAGGAGTAATAATTGGCAAGTGCTAATGACGAAAGGATTTGGGATTAGATAGGTAAACATTTTTTTGAGGGCTTGAGTAAAAACTCGCGCCAGCGGTGAATAAATAGGACTTCCTAATTGAAGTAGGCACATAGAAAATAACGTAGGAACCCTATTGGGTTTGAGCTTGAAATCCAGTTAGCCAATTATTTTTAAGAAAATCAAACGCGGAGATTAGAAATCAAAATGTGGTTTGGGATAAATAAAAGAAAGGCTTGTAAATATACATACTACCGCACAAACAACAGAGTTATTTTGTATGTGCCTAGTTGAAAGATGCACTCACACAAGTTCATTTAATAAGTGCCTACTTCTCCCATTTTAATAAATTTCAACTGCTTCAAACAAGGGTGGATCAATCAATTCATTTTTGTTTTAACCAATACTAATGCTGCATTTTATATATTTACCCATGTTCAATCAACAAAGTAATTGAAACTTTAGCGTATGTCAAAAGGCATCAATTTTGTAAAAAAACATGCGGTTTTAATATGCCTGCTGAGCATTGGCCTGATCCTAAGATTACTTGTGGCAAGTGCGGACCCATTTCTGCACGATTGGGATGAGCGATTTCATGCGCTTGTAGCGCGCAATATGATGGACAGGCCATTTATTCCGATGTTATTCAAAGACCCATTGGGTATATATGACCTCAATGCATGGTGCTGCAATCATATATGGTTGCATAAACAGCCGTTATTCCTGTGGCAGATGGCCTTGAGTATGAAGGTCTTTGGTGTGAATGAAATAGCTTTAAGATTACCAAGTGTATTCATGGGCACTTTGATGATCCTCCTACTGTATCGGGTCGCTTTGTTATTGACTCAAAATAAACAGATTGCACTTTTGGCAGCGGGGTTGTTGTGCTTTAATCAGTTCACCATTTTCAAAATAGCCGGAATAAAGGGCATGGATCACAATGATGTTGCACTTCAATTTTATATATTATGCAGTTTCTGGGCATATGCTACATTTTTAAATGACAAGAAATGGAAATGGGTAACTCTTATAGGAGTATTTGCGGGTTGTGCTATCCTGATTAAATGGTTATTGGGGCTGAGCGTTTTTTTAGGGTGGGGCTTTAACCTGCTTATGATGTTGAATAAACCCAGCTTTAAAAAAGAACTTATTTTTTTCATTGCATCATTGTTGATATGCGCTGTGATCTTCTTGCCATGGCAAAGCTATATTCTGGCTAACTGGCCAGCCATGGCACTACATGAATATGAATACAACAGGAGACATATTACAGAAGTGTTAGAAGGACATTCCGGTTCTTTTTGGTTTTATTTTAATGCTTTTCCAACCTATTTTGGCGGGATCAATTTTGTATTCCTGATACCAGGGGTCATTTATTTCTGGCGACGAAAGGGAAACAAACCATTGCTATTTAGTATTTCTGTTCTTTGTTTTTTTGTAATCTGTTTTTTTTCAATCATTGTACAAACCAAAATAGCCGGGTATTTATTTTTTATAATGCCGCTGATGATAATCTTTATCAGTGCGGGCTTTTATCATT
>JAYUWT010000086.1:0-2249 GCA_043753405.1 Saprospiraceae bacterium
TTTGACCTTATCTTAGTTAGTAAAATGAACGGAATAAAGGCAGTAAAAGTATGGATGTGGACGGGGATGATTATGATATTATTTCAAATCATACTCGGCGGTATTACCAGGCTTACCGGATCAGGTTTGTCGATTACTAAGTGGGATATTGTGACCGGTACTTTGCCCCCTTTAAATAAATCAGAATGGAATAATCAGTATGATCTTTATAAGTTGACGCCACAGTATCAAAAGATAAATCAGGGTATGTCATTGAACCAATTTAAAACCATCTTTTTCTGGGAGTATTTGCATAGGCTTTGGGCCAGGAGTATGGGCTTTGTATTTATTTTTCCTTTTGTTTTTTTTTGGATTAAGGGTTGGTTGTCTAAAAGCTTACGAAAGGATTTATTTATTATTTTTGTTTTGGCTGCAATGGTAGGATTATTTGGCTGGATTATGGTGGCTAGTGGATTGGTTGATCGGCCTTGGGTGAATGCGTATAAGCTTTCTATTCACCTGGGACTAGCCTTGATTACTATGGCTTATCTTTTATATACGATTCTTAAAAATAGTGTGGTTAGTTTATTTCCTCTAGATGCTGGTATGTGGCCAGTAGTATTATTTGCAATTATTTGCATTCAAATTTTATTAGGCGGTATGATGTCTGGTATGAAGGCTGCACTGGTTTATCCTACATTTCCGATGATGAATTCTAATTTTGTAGATCCTATCATTTTCGACACGGATTATTGGAAGTTGGCTAGTTTTATTCACTATGATCGTTCTGTTTTTTTACCGGCATTAGTTCAGTTTTTTCATCGGGTGACTGCTTTTGCTATAGGAGCTGTGTTTGTATACATCGCAAAAAATAATTTAAATAATTTTTGGGTTAAATGTCTTGGACTAGTCATTATGATTCAAATATTACTTGGTATTACTACTTTAATTTTATCCAGGGCTTTGATACCAGTAGTTTGGGGTGTTTTGCATCAGGGAGTAGGTATTCTTTGTTTACTGCTTAGCCTAAAGTGGGTAATCGATATTAACCTCAAAAAAGGCGTATAATTTGGTATTACATTTGCAATACAATTAGCTTTGAATATATGCATGCTTTAAAATCATATCCAAGTTATACATACGAAGATTATGCTCAGTGGGAGGGGAATTGGGAGTTAATTGATGGATTACCCTATGCAATGAGTCCACAAGCGACGCCTCGGCATCAACAAATAAATGCTGAATTGACCACTTTATTTTCTAATTCGATCAAGATCAGTAAATGCAGGGAATGTAAGGTTTATATACCTCTAGATTATAAAATAAAGGAAAACACTATAGTACAGCCTGATCTAAGTATTATATGCAAACCTATAAAAAAGAAGTTTCTTGATTTTGCACCTATGCTTGTGATCGAGATTTTAAGTGAAAGCACCAAAGGCAAAGACCGTTTTGTGAAACTTCCGTTGTATCAGGAAGCTGGTATTAAATGGTATTTGATAGTGGATATCGAAAAAGAAAAGATAGAAATTTATAAAAATGAGGCACAGGAATATTCTCTGGTCAAAGTAGTGCATGATGGTCAGTTTCCATTTGATTTTGATGATAAATGCAAAATAAATGTGGACTTTTCAGACCTGTGGTAACTTATATTAAATAATTGATTATCAGTTTTTTATAATGAATTTTTATTCGACCAGAGACAGTACTCTTACTGTACCTTTTCACGATGCTATTTTTCAGGGTCCTGCTCAGGATGGTGGTTTGTTCATGCCTGAGAGGATACCTCTTTTGTCATCCGATTTTATACACACTATTGATTCTAAGTCCATTACAGAGATTGGATTTCAAATTATTAGGCCGTTCACTACGATGCCAGCAGAAGACCTTCTTGGAATAATTCAGCGAGCTTTTACTTTTAAAGCACCCTTGGTCGAGATAGGGAATGGCCTAAGGTTTTTAGAATTATTTCATGGTCCGACTCTCGCTTTTAAAGATTTTGGTGCACGATTCATGGCTCAGACTATGTCCTATTACCGACCTGAGCATGAAGAGATTAATATTCTTGTGGCTACTTCCGGAGATACAGGCGGTGCGGTGGCAAGCGCTTTTAGTGGATTGGATGGTTTTAAAGTCTTCATTTTATTCCCTAAAGGCAAAGTAAGTCCTCTGCAACAAAAACAACTAACTACCTGGGAAGAAAATATCAAAGCCATAGAAGTTGCTGGCACCTTTGATGATTGCCAAAGACTTGTAAAAACAGCTTTTGC
>JAYUWT010000087.1:0-5535 GCA_043753405.1 Saprospiraceae bacterium
GTAGGATTTTTAGGTCTGAGCCTTTCATCCTGCACATCCTACAGGGCATTGGAAGATGAAAGGGCTAAAACGGCCCGGGCTGATAAAGACAGGGCAGCAATGCAACTCCAATACGATATGATGAAGATGAGAATTGATTCTACTGAGGAAGAAAGGGTCAAATTAAATAAAATGGTTGACCAGATGCGTAAGGATACGGCCAACGTAAATGCCAGCCTGCGAAGTTATATTCAACTGGATATGGAAAATAAAAAACGTATGGAGCAGTTGAGTAAAACCACCGACCGTATCCTTGATGTCAATCTTGGAGAAAACGACAGATTGATAGATCAGGTCAAAGCACAGAAAGACGACCTGATCAGACAAAAAGAAGAGCTTGACAAGAAACAAGCAGCATTTGAGATCACGCAACAGGAATTTAATAAGGCTCAAAATGCGTTGGGAGAAAAAGAATCCAGGATCCGTGACCTCCAGCTTGCTCTGCAAAGAAAAGATGCGGCTGTGAAAGAATTGCAAAGGAAGGTATCTGAAGCCTTAATAGGATTTAAAGCTTCCGGGCTGGATGTTGTAGAAAGACAAGGCAAAGTATATGTATTGCTTCCTGAAGCACTTTTATTTAGATCCGGGAGTAAAACAATTGAACCTAAGGGCCTGGACGCGATCAATCAACTGGCAAACGTGTTGAAAGTAAATCCTGATATCAATATCGCCGTAGAAGGCCATACTGATAATGTTCCTTACACCCCTAAAACCAAAGGATCCCTCGTGGAAGATAACTGGGACCTAAGCGTATTAAGAGCTACATCTGTGGTAAAAGCATTGACAGCAACGGGGTTAGCTCCACTGCGCGTCGTGGCACAGGGAAGAGGAGAATATCTGCCCATCAATACTGCCAACAACAAAGAATCCAGGGCTGTCAACAGAAGGACGGAGATCATACTTACTCCTAAACTCGATGAGTTGCTTAGGTCGATAGAGTAATTGGAAAGAGGGAAGTTGTAAGCTTCTTTCTTTTGTTTACCATTGCTTCTGAAGCTATCCGGATTAACTCAAAAACGTCGTTATTGTTGAGTTAAATATTGACTAAGCGTCAATTATTGGTAAGATCTGTTTAAAAATATTCCTGTATTTGAATGAATTGGTTAGTTTTGAATTTTTATTCCAAGTAAAACACTTTTTCAATAGTGTTTTAATATCAAAATACCTAAATAAATCATTTTAAATAATCATCATGAAAGCGATAATATTAATTCTAATTATTGGAGGGCTATCACTGAAAGCCTCAGGCCAAGCTAACTTGACCATCGAAAACGACTCTGATCGCAAAATGTTTGTTAAACTAATGGAAGGAAAAGGTAAAAAGAGCACTTTGTACAGTATGGTAGTAATAAATGCTAATGAAACCCAAATTGTAAATTTCACAAAAACAGGTAACTATTTTACCAAAATGATGGCCGAACTAGAAGGAAGGGAAACTGTTTATCAGAAAGGCAAACAACTTAAGATTATAAATGATGCAAAAGGTTATTCCGTTATGAAGTTGGTATTCTCTATAAAAGAATCAAAAATGCCCCTAGTAAGTGGAGGTGAGCGGATATCAAGAGAAGAATACGAGTTAAATTAAACATTGTTAATTACTAATCGAGTTAAAAATTAAAAAGGATATCAGTTTGGTATCCTTTTTTTTATGCAAATATTGATTACGGGATCGAATTTAATTAATAATGTTAGGATTAAATACATTATTCAACCCCATCCGGGGTTGGTTACAGCTCCGATATTAACCCCGGGTTACACCCGGGGCTATTACTGTTCAAGCCTTGTCGGCTTGCGGGAAAAAAGTGTAACTCCAATTAATAAATGTTTGAAGTATGTATGAATAATTTGTACCACAAATATTCTTTCAAGTTATAACGGGTTTTTAACTCCAGAAAATCGCATCGTACAAACCCCGAAAGGGGTTAAACAATTGTAGCCCCGACTGCAAGTCGGGGATAAGATAGCAGGGAAAACAACCCCGGTAGGGGTTGAATAAAAGTTCAAATGAAAATATGTTAAAAAAAAAGAGCTTCGAAATTAGTTTCGAAGCTCTTTTTGCTTTTTAAGCACTAATTAAATGTCGGAGTAATATGCGTGAGGGATCGGCGCGGACACGACCGACGACAGGAGGAAAGTAAAGCAGAGAGCCCGGCCCGATGGGACACGCCCTACTTCTTCACCATAACCTTCTGCACTCCTGTTCTGTCCCCATGAACCACTCTGATCATGTAAATTCCGGTTTGCAGATTAAGCTCACTTAGTTCTAGGTATTTGTAATTGCCGTTATATCTATATGTTGACAAAATTTTACCCGAAAGGTCTATTATAGATACTTCAGTTTTATTGATGGAATTGTCATCAGGCAAAACAATCAGAAGTACATCAGAAGCAGGATTAGGGAATACCCTGAAATCAAGTTTCAGAGCCTCTGTCAGGTCATCTGATGAAAGTGTAAGGGAGGGATTGACCACTTTTTTATTGAGATAAACCTTGTACTGGCCTTGTTTATATGTCAGCATCTTAGGCGTGATATTGCCCTGAATGGAGTCAGTACCCAGATAGTTATAATACCATTCACTCGATGGAAAAGTGATGGCCTTACTGCCATCCACCACATCAAAATTGCCGAGGACTACCATCTTTAGTTCCGGTTCATTCATAATGATCGATTTGAAAGCTCCGCCTAGATCATAAGTGATAACTGCGTCATCGAAAACCTCATGATCCGTCTTCAGATGGATCAGTCCTGAAGTAATTGCAAACAATTCCAGTCTTTTCTGCTGCCAGTAATAGTCCCAACGGATTGGTTTCGGATCAGTCCTGCAATTGGTATTGACCGTTCCATCACCACAGGTATTGATAGAATAATCATATCCAACCTCTCCAAACTGCCACAACATCTTAGGTCCGGGAATTGTGTAAAAAAATGCAGCTGCCATGCCCATCCTGTCAAGTGCTGTAGACAGGTCTTTTACATTGTAATTGCCGGATGAATTTCCTGCCGTTTTGGCTTTATAGATCAATCTTTCTTCATCATGGCTTTCCATATAACTTACTAAAGCGGGTTGAGTCCAACCACGGTTTCTAAAATATACCCCACTAAAGTTGGATGGAAATCCCATGACCGCTTCCTGATAGTCGTGGGTATTATTTCCCCATATCATACATCCATAATTCGATAATTCTTTTTCTTCAGTATTGTCTGCAAAATGTTCGAGGATAATATAAACTCCGGATCCCACCTGATTTATCTTATCCACGTACCCCTTTATGATTGCTATCCTGGAAGCATCATATTGTCCCCATTTGCCTACATCATTTGGATTGTTAGTCTGTGTAAATCCTTTGGAAAGGTCGAACCTGAAACCATCGATGCGGAATTCTTCCAACCAGTGTTTTACCACCTGATTTACATATCTTTTAGTGGATGCACTCTCATGATTGAAATCATAACCAACGTTGAATGGATGTTTGGCATCAGGATTGAACCACGGGCTGTTAGCAGCCGGTTTGTTGTTGGCTGCATCCCAATACATCTGTACCATTGGGTTTTGACCGAAAGCGTGGTTAAATACCACATCTGAAATGACTGCAAAGCCCATGCCATGGGCCTTGTCGATAAATCGTTTTAATTTCTCAGGACTGCCATAATATTTATCCACCGCATTGTGCAGGGATACATTATATCCCCAGCTTATATTGCCTTCAAATTCACTTGGAGGCATAAGTTCTATTGCATTGACCCCCAGTCGTTTCAGGTACGTCAGCGTATCCACGAGGTCATCGTAGTCATGTGACTGAAGAAAATCACGCATCAGTAATTCATAGATTACCAGATTGCCTTTATCAGGCCGTATGAAGGTTTGAGTTTCCCATTGATAATTCTCATACATATCAACATGGGAAACCAATCCAGTTGTCTTTCCGGTAGGATAAGCCGGCAAATTGGGATACACACTATCTGCGATAAATTTATCATTGTTGGGATCTAAAACCTCAAAACTTAAAGGATCCGGGATCTTAAGTCCGTCACCAAACCATATCTGGTAGTCAAAAACACCCTCCATACCTGTTGTATCTACCTTGGTCCATAAGTATTGTCCATCGACTGACTGATTCATCTGAAAGGCCGGTTGAGGCGTCCAGTTGCTGTGATTACCCACAAGGAAGGCGATGTCTTTGCCGGGGGCTTCCAGAACTACAACTGCTTCGTGCACGTCGTAATAATTGAATCCAAGTTTCATCCCTGCCGGTACATTCAATTTATCCGGTGGCCCACCCACTGTCCATGTAAAAGTTGTATCAAAACTTACCGGGCCGGATATCAATGTTAGTCGGAAATTATAAGCGCCGATAGCGTTAAGTGTCATTAGATGGGTCAACTCAGTGGCATTGTCTACCTCTGCGATCGTAACATTATTCAGTTGCAGAGTAATATCTGCCGGTTTGGAAGTAATAACTTTAAAATCGAAAACTGTATTCAAAGGCACTACTCTATTCTCAATAGCTGGTTTAACTATGATGTATTGCAATTCAGCATTTGGATCAGGGAAATTATAAAAAATATCACCTCCACTGGCTGTCCTGCCAACTTTACTTCCTGTCAGGTTTCGAAATACAAAAGCAAGTTGTTCTATCTGTTCATTGTCAGGGACATTATAAAAAGTTTTAACATTATAAGTCAGGGAATACAAATTGTCTGAGACTTTGGTCATCCTGACCTTAGGGTCATCAGTTCCCCAATTACCCTGGACATATTTCCAATCATTTTGGCTGGTACTTTCTTCTGTTATGACACCTGCGTGAGCGTAGACAGTGCAATTGCAGTCTTTGAGGGCTGCATTGCCCTGGGTCGCATCATAATAGACAGTGATCGTCGAGGTAGGTGTGGGAAAAGCCGGATCAACAGTTACCTGAGAATAGAGCACATTGAAGGATAAAAAGCAAAGTATAACGAGTAAAATTTTCATGACAAAAAATTTAATTTGATTTAAATATACGAAGAAGATGCTAAACAGATAATGTAAAAATGACGCAAAGGAAAAAACAGATTCTAGACGCTAGATTCTAGATATTACATTAACTATTAAAACCGGATTATTGATTTTTAGTTTACCAAGCCCTGAAAAGGCGACTTCAACCAGCCAATAGCGTAGCTTTTGGCGTTAAAAAATTAGAAGTTAGAAATTAGAATGACCTGATCCGTGAAAGATCTAGCCCTGAAGGGGCGACACCGAATAGCCAATTGCGAAGCGAAGCTTTTGGTGACATCCCACAACCGAAAGCGTAGCTTTTGGCTTAGTGCCAAAAATCATATAATTCCTAAAATGATATTACACCCTAGCCAACATCCCCCATCACATGAAAATTATTTAAATAATCATATGAATCTCTTTTGTATTCCAAAAACAAATAGTACCTTTGCACTCTGAATTTCAGAAGCAGGCTCCGTAGCTCAATTGGATAGAGCATCTGACTACGAATCAGAAGGTTGCA
>JAYUWT010000088.1:0-2249 GCA_043753405.1 Saprospiraceae bacterium
CCCTTCATCCGGAATACCTGCACTTCGGCCTTTCTTAGTTCTGTTTTGAAATATAAAAAATTCATTTTCATTTTGCTCATTGCGGTATATATAGGATGAATAAATATTGGAAGTATCGCGGAGACGTGTATTCATATTAGTTACGTCTGTAGAATGTCCCCACCCAACACGGTCCATGAAGTATGGGTTCGGTAGGCCGGGATTGGTTGCCGGACCGGAAGCACACATTAGATCGAAAGTGCCAATTCCGTCAGGTCCATTTTCATTGTCGTATTTATAAGTATCCGGCCATTGTCCTATCATATGGCCATTCTCGTGTACCAGGGTTCCAATGGTAATGGGTGCATTTGCCGGAGATGTGTTGTAACGTCCTGTTTTGACACCATTTGCTTCAAATTCACTGTAATATCCCGCATGGTACCACATACCCTCCGCCCAATTAGGAGGATTGCCGGTATACATCATATTAATAGCATGGATCGTTCCATTATCGTCTACGGAGAGCGTAGAAAAATCAAAACCCTGATCCTGGATCCATTTAAGTGCCAGGCCAAGGACCTCAGTGGCTCCATCGCTAAAAGGCATGGCATCGTATTCCTTAAAAGTCTTAGGCGCTCTGAAAAAACCAAATACTTCATTTTCATAATTTAACAAGCCTCCTGAAATATCCAGAAAATATTCCCTGAGTGAACCATTGTTGCTAAATTTGATATAATTCAGGCCATTACATAACTCTTCATATTCATTTATATTAAGGTCGTGCTGCTCATCGGAAAAATCAATAACAATACACAATCCTTTCAAATTACCTTCCAGGACGCGGCCTGATCTGCCGGGATTTTCAAAACCTTTTTGCACGGCATGATATGATTCCTGTTTGAATAATTTCTGAGCATTTTCATCCATGATCTTTTGATAAGCAGTTGGAGAAATGTCCAGGTGTTTGTCCAGGGTCAGATCATTTCTAAGTGTGTTGGGCTGATCAACTTTACCCGTGTATTGGATATCTGTTGATAGCAATTCAGTTTTGTCTGACGATACCTTTGCATAACAGATCCATTTAGTGGCCTTGTCTCTGACCAGGGTGTAACCGTCGAGACCTTCAGCACGCATATAAAATTCCGAACCGAACAATCGGACATCGACCATGGTACCATCCGGTTGTTTGAATTGATGGATCTCGCCGTTATAATTATTAGCTGACAGTGTCAGGATGAAGAAGGCAAAGAACAAAGTAGGAAAGAGTCTCATTGGTAATATTTTTTGAATTAGGTTGAACTGTCGGATTATGCAGAAAGGAAGTTATATCCCGGATTTCATTTTCTGCTTTATTCAGAATGCAAAAATACAAAAAATATGGTAAGTGAATGCCTGGCATTAATAAGTGTTTTTGTTCACCAAAAGGAGAAGATAATACTCATGATCTTTGTTTTCTGGGGACAACATTGCTATTAAGTAAAACTCTAAAATAATTACAAAAAAACTGCTTTTAAATATTAAAGACCTACCTGTTATGAAAAATATTCAAAGCCTCTGTCCTGTTGCTCACGTGCAATTTTTCATAGATCTTGTGGATGTGTTGTTTGACAGTGCCGGTGGTGATGCCCATCTGGTCTCCGATCTCCTTGTAGAGGAGCCCTTTTGATAACAGGGACAATAATTGTTTTTCCCTGTCAGTTAATGGCAGAGGTCCTTGTTTGGTTGGGATGTTCATAGTTTCAAAAAGGTTAAGTATTCTTCTTGCGATATTATGGCTCATGGGACTTCCGCCGTTGTGCAATTCCCTGATGTAGGTGGTTATTTTATTGGTTGCTTCTCCTTTGAGGATATAACCTTTAGCACCGGCTTTAAGGGATTCGAAGATTTTTTCATCGTCTTCATATACAGTAAACATGCAGAACTGCATTTGCGGACACAGGGGAGTCAGATGCCTGATGGCATCCAGCCCGGAGGCACGCGGAAGGCCAATGTCAACAATGGCAATATGTGAGGGATTCCGGGCCAGAAATGTCATAGCATCCTCTGCATTATGATATACCTGATGACATTCCATGTCTGCCTCATCGTTGATGGTGTCGCATAACATTTGGGCAACATCCTTGAGGTCTTCTATTATGGCTACTTTGATCTTCATTTTTTGTATTATTTATAATTAAGGATTTGTATTTGACACCTCAACATCCTTTTCTAAATGATAGGTGATTATGAACTGCATCGCATGGGAAAGTTTATTGAATTCAATTTTTCCG
>JAYUWT010000089.1:0-2248 GCA_043753405.1 Saprospiraceae bacterium
CGGCGACTTCAGTCGCTGTCGGATTTAGTCGCTTATTTGAAAGCATTGAAAGTTTGATTAAAATTAATCAGCGACTGAAGTCGCCGCTACCAGAAATGGAATAGCTTTTGGCAGACATCATTGGTCAATAAAAAATCCGAAAGGTTGAATGAAGTATTTAGATCTTATTTATTTGGCTAAAGTTTGAATTTCCATTAACTTTATTGGAATTTTATGGAAGCCATTGTAGATATTGAACTGAATCAATTTATGCTTCAATTATCTTTAGAACAAAAAAGATCGCTATTGATTTTGCTTAAGTCGTACATGAATAAGGAATCTAATGCGCTATTAATGGAATATAATCAGGAGATTGAAGAAGCTAATTTAGAAAATGATCTCCATCTTATATCAAACGAAGAAATGTTGGTAAGGATGCGTTTATGGAAAAAGTAAATGTGTCCTGGACCTTAAATGCTCAGAAGCAGTTTAGAGAAGTATATGATTATATCTCACAGGACTCAGAACTAAATGCAACAAAAGTAGCTGAGGACATTCTCTTAATCCTACAACTTACCGCTGTAAATCCTGAAATGCATCCTATCGATAGATTTAAAATATTTAATGATGGTAGTTACAGAGCATTTGAAAAACATCATTATCGTATTACATATCGATATTCAAATAACAAGATCAAGGTTTTAACGATCAGACATACTAGTAGAAATCCCAAATGGACATGATTTAATTTAGACCCGGCTTGATTAATGTTTTGGGGTTGGAATTGTAACTTTAAAAACAAAATACATGTAACAACACTTGAACACAATGGCTTATTCTAAAAACGAAATTCATTACAAAAAGGCCCTAAAAGGGATCTGAGCTTTGATGCAGGCCAGAGCAAAGAAAGGTACTTCAGATGGAAATGAATTGGCCATGCTGACCACTTTAGTAGAAGCTTGTGAATCTATTCAAACCCGATGCAACCAAACTGATCCCATAGATATTAGGCAACAACTATCGTATTGGCTATATTGATTTACAAATATTAGAAAAGCCGTTTACGGATTTTAAGGAAAAAAGTAATATTTAATTTATTTTGGATAACAATTAATAAGGAGATTTCTGATGTCTAACCCAATCCAAGATGTACAAACAGTAACACCTGATGGAGAATCTATTCAACAAATCCCATTTGGCGTAACTTTTCATGATCTTCTCACACAGGTGGATGAGCGTGGAGAAACTTGCGAACTTTTTGATCCGCGCTGGGGCTGGCATAAGGATCCGCTGGTTTTTGCGTATAGCTTTACGATTCGACCAGGTGTGATCAAAGGGTGGGGTTTGCACAAAAAACATGAAGACCGCTACTGCATCTATTATGGAAGCATGGAGGTGGTTTTATATGATGTTCGTCCTGATTCGCCAACCAAGGGCCTGGTTTCAAAAATAATACTATCGCAATATCGCCGCAGGTTAATGAATATCCCCGCAGGGATTTGGCATGCAGATCGTAATATTGGAGATACAGATGTAGTGGTGATTAATTTTCCCACTATTCAATATGACCATGCTGATCCGGATAAATACCGCCTGCCTTTGGATACGGATCAAATTCCTTATAAATTTCACAATCCGCAGGGCTGGTAAATTTGAATGAACTTACGAAATTGAAAAACAATCCGTTGGTCAGTATACTGCTTCCGACCCACAACCGGGCAGATGTGTTGCCATTTGCTATTCATTCCGTGCTGGCACAGACTATTCAGAATTTTGAGTTGCTGATCGTTGGCGATGGCTGTACAGATGATACTGCTCAGATCGTTCAAGGTTTTGTCGACCCTAGAATACACTGGTTCAATTTGCCAAAAGCCCCAAATTTTGGATATGCTAATCGCAATATTGCATTAAAAGAAGCACAGGGTGAATATATTGCGTTTATGGCGCATGATGATTTATGGTTTTCAGATCACTTGGAACAGCTGCTCCCGTATTTTGACAATAAACAAATTGATATCGTTTATAGTCGACCCATGTGGGTGATTCCATTGGGCATGATCGTTCCGGGGCTGTTCAATTTGAATCATATACCTACCCGGAAATTGTTTTTGGACAAAAAAGTGAATAAAATTCCTGCAAGCTGTGTGATGCATCGTCAGGATTGTTTTTCAAAATATGGTTATTGGAACGATCAATTAACCGAAGCTGGTGATATGGATATGTGGACGAGAATTATTACAGGTGGCGAGGAGAAAAATTTCGCTTATCA
>JAYUWT010000090.1:0-5527 GCA_043753405.1 Saprospiraceae bacterium
TACTATATATCTTTGTACACTGTGGGGTTTAAAAATGTCGTTCTTATATTTCTGAATTATTAGGGCATCATTTTCGATACTCTATCGTTATACTAATATTAAACCATTTATCAAACAATCACTAATCTATCATATAAATCACAAAATACAGATCAGTATTCCACTTTCAAAAAATGTATTTATTAACAAACAAATCGATTTATTATGTTTAAAAGTAAAATTTTTATCTTTTTAGGTTTATTGTCTATTGCAATGGCATCATGTGGCAAGGATGATGATGAGGTCTTGGAAGCAAATAGTTTGCCGGTGAGAGGAACTCAACAAGTTCCGTCAAATAACTCAAACGCTACCGGTACAATTGATGCAAAATTCAACAAATCTACCAATGTTCTAACCTATACAGTTACCTGGAATAATTTATCCGGCTCACATGGAGGAATGCATTTTCACAAAGGAGCACGTGGAGTTAACGGAGGCGTGGTGAGGCTGATTCAATCTTCCGGAAGTGCAACAGGTTCCATATCTGAATCATGGACTGTTCCGGATTCTTTACAAACCACACTTGAGCAAAATGGATTATATGTAAACATCCACACAGATGCTTATCCAGGTGGAGAGATTAGGGGACAATTAGATTTCTAATAAAAAATGGTGAGTTTGAAGCTCACCATTTTTTTTATTCTTTCGCTTCCTGTTCTTTAAGAAACTTATAGTGGGTGGGAAAAGCTGCACTGCCGTTGTGATAAAATTTACCGGTATAGGTCAATTTCATTTGGTAGTTTTTTATGAAATTTATAAAGAAGGCATTTAACTCTTCAGTTTTAATATTTCTTGAATTGGGCTTCAGGTAGTATCCGATGTAGTCTATTTTACCGGTTTTGTTCCAGTAGACATTCATCCACAATTTTATACCCTTGATATCATACCCTATTTTAGTGGAATATGTTTCCATATCTGAAAGCATATTCATCCATTTATCATACGCCACATCCATATCATTCTGACAAACCTTCATCAAAAGATTTGGATAGTTTTTGCTAAGAGCATTCATCTGATCTTCGTCTTCGCCTAATAAAAACACCTTAGGCCCCAGTGAATCTGCAGTTATAGTAGCGGATAAAGAACCGACTGAAAAAACACTAATCGTAAGGGTTAAAGCAATCAGTTGTTTTATATTCATTCCATTTTAATATTTACCGGGCAACAGCAAAGATAATAAATCCAAACTATATCATCCCATTTAGCTAGTCAAACGGAAGAGTGTGGTGGAATATCGCAAAGGGTTAGTTATATTATAGTTAAGATGTTAAGAGGTGAGGAAGTTAGGAGGTTATTAATGATAAGCAATTGGTAATGTTCTAAAACTAAAATGAAACAACCAAGGGCTAAGCGAAGTTTGGTGACTGTGAAATGTGAAATATGAAAAGTGACACAGAATAAGCAGTTTTACATGATTTGCTTAAATATAAAAGCTTTTTAAAATGCAATACGTCAGCCAAAGATCATAGTAAAGCGGACTATTTCACTTGTTCAGAGGTCAAACCAAAGCGTCTTTCCCTGTTCTGAAAATCTTTAATTGCCATATAAAACTCGACCTTGTTAAAGTCCGGCCATAGTACAGGGGTAAAGTAAAACTCCGTATAAGCCATCTGCCAAAGTAAAAAATTAGAGATGCGATGTTCTCCACTTGTTCTTATGAGAAGTTCAGGATCTGGAATATCGTAAGTATACAATGCACTTGTAATCAACCGGTCATTGATGTCTTCAATTATACATTCCTTATTCTGTACTGAAGCAGCAAGCTTTTTAACCATGTGTGTGATCTCTTCCCGGCCGCTATAATTTAGTGCGAGGATCATTTTGAGTCCGGTATTGCCTTTAGTTTCATCTATACCTTTTTCCAATGCTTTCCGACTCGCAGCTGGGAGACCATCCAAATTGCCAATAGCGCGCAAGGATATGTTATTTTTTTGCAGGGTATTGATCTCAGTATTGATAGTATCCACCAATAATAACATCAAAGCTTCTACTTCAAACTTTGGCCTGTTCCAGTTTTCAGTGGAGAAAGCATATAATGTTAGAAATTTGATACCAAGCTCTGCTGCTGCTTCTGATACCTGTCGCACACTATTGACGCCATTAGTGTGTCCAAATACACGTGCTTTACCATGTTGTTTGGCCCACCTGCCATTACCATCCATAATGACAGCCACGTGAATAGGCAATTTATCCTTATCGATGGAATTAAATAGGTCGTTTTCTGACATGCTCTAAATAAATTCTTTTCACAAAAATATCATTTTATATCAGTATGAGGCGTTATCTTCATAATTCTTTCCCAGGTGGCCCAATGTCCTTATGGTCTCAAGGCAGAGTATTAAAAAATTTAATAATTCTGTAAGCATTATATTTGCGGTGATTGAATATTAAATCTCTTTATCCAATACTATTATTGCAGTTTCAAAACAATTTCAAATGTTTTAGAATTTAGTAACTGCATAAAATCAATAAATTATTTATGAAGGTATTCCAGGTTGTTATTTTTCTGGTGTTAGCAGCACTTGTTTATTTTATTTATCAATTCATGTATATGAAGCCTACTTTTATGGTTGGTGAAAAAATACCTGACTTTAACACCAGAACCATTGATGGGGCTAAATTTTCAATAGATGAATTAAAGGGCAAACTGGTTCTGATCGAATTTTGGGGGACATGGTGTGGGCCATGCAAGAAACAAATGCCTGAATTGTCCAAACTTTACAGAACATACAAAGATTCTCTGCATGGAACCTTCGAAATAGTAAGTCTTGCTATGGACGATGACACTACTTTGCTTCGAAATGTAATCAATCAGGATACTTTATCCTGGCCTTATCATCTCAGGGAGCCAAAGAATGGAGGTGAGATCTCAGCTTTATTTCAGATAAAGCAGATCCCAACATCTTATTTATTGAATGATCAGTCACAAATAATCAAGGTCAACCCAACAATTGATGAATTAAAAGCCTTACTCCAAAAAGTAGATAATATCCATTACAGTAAAATGAAGTTGAAAGCCGAACAAAAGAAGAAGGAAGAGGTGATGGATTCAGAATAATAAAGCCGGTTTTAATATAAGAATTATCAAGTCACCCATCACGAATATATGATATTAAAAGAAATAACAGAATACCTTGAGCATCATGCTCCTCTATCATATCAGGAATCTTATGACAATAGTGGTTTGATTGTCGGAGATCCGGAGGCATCTATCACAGCAGCCATAGTTAGTCTGGATGTAACTGAGGAGGTGATCAATGAGGCAGTAGAAGCAGGAGCCAATCTGATCATCGCGCATCATCCAATAGTATTCAGGGGACTTAAGAACTTTACAGGTCGGGATTATGTGCAAAGGGTAGTTATTAAAGCCATAAAAAAAGATATAGCTATTTATGCTTTGCACACCAATTTGGACAATGTCCTTTCAGATGGAGTCAATAATAAAATAGCAGAGAAGATTGGCCTTATCAATACTAAGGCATTAGTTCCCTATCCTTCCATGATAGAGCATGACAGGCCAAGGGGGACGGGCTTGATAGGAGAATTACCGGAGGAATTGGAATGGAGTGTTTTTTTACATTCACTGAAACAAAATATGGCTATCAATGTTATACGATACACGAAAGCAATAATTCCTCAAGTCAAAAAAATTGCTGTTTGCGGTGGATCAGGATCATTTTTGTTACCACAAGCTATCAAAGCAGGAGCAGATATATTAATTACGGCAGACTTTAAGTACCATGAGTTTTTTGATGCAAATGATCAGATAATGATCGCAGATATAGGACATTATGAGAGTGAACAATTCACAATTGAATTAATTATAGACTTGATTATCAAAAAATTTCGTAATTTTGCGGTTCGTTCTACGAAAATAATCACAAATCCAATAAATTATTTATAAATATTATGGCAAAAAAGGAGTTAGGAGTTAATGAAAAGCTAAGATTGTTATACGATCTTCAACAAATTGATTCCCAAATTGATGAAATCAAAATTTTAAAAGGAGAACTTCCAATGGAAGTGAGTGATCTTGAAGATGAAGTGGCCGGTCTGGATACAAGGGTTAATAAGATAGAAGCTTCTGTAAATGCGATGGAAGATGAAGTGAAAACTCACAGTAACAACATTAAAGAGTCAGAAACCCTAATCGCTAAATACGAAAAACAACTGGACAAGGTCAAGAACAACAGAGAGTTTGATGCTTTGAATAAGGAGATTGAAATGCAACGTCTAGAGATGCAGTTATCTGAAAAGAAAACCAGAGAGATCAAGACTCAGAAAGATCTGAAAGCAGATTCACTGGTAGGTGCAAAAGAACGTAAAGAAAATAAAGAGAAAGACCTTCAATTGAAATTGCGCGAATTGAAAGAGATCATTTCAAAAACAGAAAAAGATGAAGATAAACTTCAGGCTGTTTCTGAAAAACAACAAAAAAAGATCGAAGAGAGATTGTTGAAAGCTTACCACAAGATCAGAAATACTTATCGTAATGGGTTGGCTGTAGTCAGTGTAGAGAGAAATGCATGCGGTGGTTGTTATAACGCTATTCCGCCTCAGGCACAGATG
Source organism: Saprospiraceae bacterium (assembly GCA_043753405.1). Taxonomy (GTDB): domain Bacteria; phylum Bacteroidota; class Bacteroidia; order Chitinophagales; family Saprospiraceae; genus Parvibacillus. The sequence continues at coordinate 4,609 of JAYUWT010000090.1, forward strand.
GAAATAGGACTTTCTAAAAAAATACTTGTATGTGAACACTGCGGTCGTATTTTGGTAGATAAAGCAACTATATTGGCGGAAGAAATGTCTGAAGCGTAGGATTCGATCCTTTAAAACACAATATTAAAGCCTCAAATGATTATTTCTATTAAACAATAGACATATTTTTGAGGCTTTTTTATTATACTAATTTTTTAGTCTTTTAACAAAAATTGTAAATTTGACGATCATCAAAGGCCTTATTTACTTATTTATTTTATATTTAACGATCCTGGTTCCCGGCAACCTTATTGGCCAATCCAAAACAATTTCTTTTTCGACCAAGGCTACCTCGGCCTATCATATGGTGATGCAACTCAGGCTTGCAGAAGCTCAGGTCATTATTAATCAGGTTAAAAAAGAAGAACCCCACAATTATGTCACTTACTTTCTGGAGAATTATATTGACTTTTTTACAATATTCATCGGTGAGAATAGTACGGACTTTAAAAGATTAAAAGCCAATAAAGATAAACGTCTTGAAATGATTGAAAAGACGGACCACAATTCACCATATTATTTATATAGCAAAGCTGAGATCAATCTTCAATGGGCACTTGTCAGATTAAAATTTGAAGAGTATACAAAAGCATTTTTTGAAGTTAAATCAGCTTATGCAGATCTGCAGGAAAACTCTACAAAATTTCCAAATTTTGTTGCAAATAAAAAAAGCCTTGGAGTACTACATGCCGCCATAGGAACGATTCCTGATGAATATAAATGGGGGGTTTCCTGGTTGGGAGGTATGAATGGTACAATCGAACAAGGCATCAAAGAACTGGAATCTGTCATCGCATATGGAAATAAAAATCCTTTTTTGTTTCGGGACGAAGCTGTGGTCATGTATGCCTTCGTTATGCTTCATTTAAATAACAAAGCG
>JAYUWT010000091.1:0-5515 GCA_043753405.1 Saprospiraceae bacterium
TTACTCAATATAATTGATGATAAGATCAGCTGGGAAAAACTGGAAGTTCCTTCTTTCCGGAAATTTATACGATGGACAGGAAGCGTTGCAGAGATCAAAGATAAAATCGAAGAACATAAAAAGCAATTTCATTTAAAAGACCTCATCGAGGTCAGGATCGTGGAAGAATCAAATTATGGTTCTGCTTATGTTCAATGTAATGAATACCTACAGGAATTGAATTCGGATGAATTGATCATCGCAAAAAAATCTTTTAGTTCAATTAGTGAAAACAAGGAAGCCGAAGAAGAAATTAAATATATGGTTGAAGACTTACAACCGAGTTTCATACTTAAGGAAATTCTCAAATTCAATAGTTATGACGATGAAATCTCACACATTCTCATGGATGCATTTGATAGAATAGAAAACGATATCCATGAAAATCAATAGACTCATCATTAAAAACATTAACTCCCTGGCCGGGGAGCATACAATTGATTTTGATGAGATCAACGAGAAATCAGATGGAGTTTACCTTATAGTTGGTGCTACAGGTTCGGGCAAAACAACTATCCTCGATTCTATAACACTTGGATTGTTTGGTGCAGTTAAAAGACTAGGTGATATTTCAGCCGGAAATATAGAGAAGACCGGTTCCATTATAACGCACGGGGCCAGGGATGCAAGAGTCGATGTTCAATTTACTGTGAAAGGACAGCAATATACAGTTCGTTGGGAGATCAGGCATAAGGTGCGAAGTGCAGGTTGGGATCAGGCTAAAATGAGTTTGTATGACGTCAATGATCAACTGATTGAAAGCGGGCTCAGTACTGTCCGAAAAAAACTAATCGAGATCATAGGCATGAATTTCGATCAGTTTAATAAATCGATCTTACTTGCACAGGGAGATTTTGCATCTTTTCTAAAATCAAAATTCACCGAGAAAGCCGACATTCTGGAAAAGATCACAGGGACGGAATATTATTCGAAAATTGGAAAAGCGATTTTTGATAAAAATACGGAGTTGAAAGCTGTTGCTGATCTGCTCAATTCAACATTATTTACTTTATCAATAAAATCGGATGATGAAGTTGTAGAATTAAAAGCAAGAAGATCCGAATTAAAAAAGAAGGTAAATGATCATTTAAAACAAGTGGATCGATTAAATAACCTACTGAGTGATCTAAAAAATTATGCTCTGGAAACAAAACAGATTGGATTAATTAAAGATGATTTACTCCGAAACCAAGCTGAATTAGAATCTATCAAGAGCAATCATGGCGACCAGATCAAAAGCTATGATGCAGCTCTTGGCATACAGACTACGTACGACCAACATAAAATATTATCTACAGAAATAGTTTCTCAGGAACAAAATAAACTCGAATTAATTAAAGAGAAATTAAAGTATGAAGATCATCAAACCCTCATCTTTGAAAAGGCAAATACCGTCTTCCAAATAAATAAAAATGCTGAAACATTTTTGTCACAGATCCGAAATTTTAAAGAAGAAGTCAGGATCATTGATGATCGATTAAAGGAAGTTGAGAGTGCTAAAAATAGTTGCCATAAAAGCCTGAAAATTGAAATTGAACGTATTAAGGACCACGATCTTATAAACGCATTACTTAAAGAGGATTCAATTTCATTTAATTTAAATTTATCAAACAGACTGACTAAATTAAATACAGAGATAAAGACATTAAAAGCTGGATTAAATACCCATGAAGTTACTTCAGACCTACTGGACATCCATCAGAATGATCTTGGCAAAGCACTTTCTCTACAAACTCTTTCAGAAAAATATAAAGAGTTTATATTTATTATAAAGAAAAAGGAGGAAAGTTTTGAAAAAAATGAAGCCAAATTTCAGTTATTGACAACATCCATACAAAACAAATCTGTTCTAGAAATTAATTTATCCAAAACATTAAATGACAAATGGACAATACTTCAACAGCAGAGAAAAATTATGTCTATGGAGCAGCATCGTCATAAACTTGCAGATGGTGAAGATTGTCCTTTGTGCGGAGCGGCTGACGGGCCATTGCGACATCAATCACCTAAAGGAACTGATGAATATGAAACTGATTATGAAAATGCTAAAAATATGCATGAAGATCATAAAAAGCAATTGATAAGAGAAGAAGCAGAGCTGGAAAGTATTACCCGAACAAACGAAAACATAAAATCAGAAATTGCAGATCATAATAAACAAAAAGACCTGATCTCTTCTGACATTCAACATAAGAAGTCAGAACTGGAAATTACCGAGTCGTTGAAAAACGAACAAGTGTTAGTCAGCAAAATTAACGATATAAAACTTGCCATTAATTCGATAAAAACTATATTAAAACATCAGGAAACACTTCCATATATAAAACAGGCTATTGTATGTAATGAAGAAAAGGCGGAGGCAGAAAAAGAAGAGCGTCAGATTATAGTTCAATTGAAAGAAAAATTTCCATTTGATATTTCTATTAAAGAATGGGCTGCTGAGCATGAAAATGCTTTCGAGACAAATCGGCATCACATCAGAAATACTGAGCAGGGCTTGTCAGGTGTAGATACATTGTTAAAACGCAATCAAATACAAGTAGATATACTTTCCAATAAAATAAATGATTTTATTAGAGAAAATCATCTTGTATCCGCGTCGCAGTTGGAGGAGATCTTTGCTTTGAAAGATAAAGCAATGTCTTGGAAAAAATCAATCGAAACACATCAGCAACAAATCAATACCAATGAATCAATTTTAAAATTGGGTTTGGAAAGATTAGCAGATTTAGAAAAACGTATCGATCTGAATGTTCCGGCAGAAAATTACGAAATAGATAAACAGGTATTAAATGAAAAGATCACCACAGAAAGTCAGGAATTGGGAGCAATCAGTTCTCAGATATCACAGCATGAAGAAAATGTGAGCAAAGGAGAGCAATTAAAGCATGAGATTGATAAAATTGAAGAAAGCTGGAAACCGATCCGGATCCTCAATAACCTCATAGGTTCGGCTACAGGACATCATTTCAAAAATATTGCACAGAAACAAACTTTGTCCCTTCTTGCTATCCTTGCTAACAAGCATCTGAGCCTCATGAATGACAGATATAAATTCAAATTTGACACAAAGGAATTATGGTCAAAAGAGGAAGCAGATTTAATGATATATGATGACTTCGACCCTAATGGTTTGCGTTCATGTGCCACATTGAGCGGAGGGGAAACCTTTATCGCAAGTCTTGCACTGGCTTTGGGGCTCAGCGATTTTGCTTCGGAGTCCAATAAGATCGAAAGTTTATTTATAGATGAAGGCTTTGGCACACTTGACCCTGACACTTTGGAGATGGCCATTTCGGCATTGGATAAGATCCGATATGCCGGTAAAAAAACCCTTTGCCTGATCACCCATGTGGAAGCCATGAAAGATCGCATTCCATATCATCTTGTGGTTGAAAAGGGAAGGCGAGGTACGAGTACTATCAGATTTGATATGGCGGGGTAAATAATGAAAATTTTACCGAAATTGGATGTAGAGTTATTTGAAATGTTGAGTGTTAAGTGTTGAATGTTGAATGTTGAATTGGAGCGAAGATTTAGCCGACTAATAATTTTTTAAGCTTTTATATAAATCTAAAATAATATGGCGGCTGGCGCGAGTTTTTAACTCGTGCCTTCGTAAACTTCCTCCGAGTTTCATCGACTATTTTCTACCCTTCATCAACCGTTTAAACCGTTTGGGACAAGTAATTTTTTATTTATGTTCAAACCATTATCTTCGCGAAATTAAATGAAGCCATTTTGAAAGAATTAAGATCCATTATTGAAGCAGCATGGGACGATAGATCCTTGTTGAGTCAGGAAGATGTCCAACAGACCATCCGCGATGTAATAGATCACCTTGACAAAGGCACTTTGCGTGTTGCCGAACCTTCCGGTGATGACTGGCAGGTCAATGAATGGATCAAAAAAGCTGTAATACTTTATTTTCCGATCCAAAAAATGGAGACCATAGAAATGGGCCCTTTTGAATGGCACGATAAAATGGCCTTGAAAAAAAACTATGCATCTCAGGGTGTCCGCGCTGTACCTCATTCTGTAGCGAGATATGGAGCACATTTGGAAAGTGGGGTCATCATGATGCCTTCCTATGTCAACATAGGCGCCTATGTAGGAAGTGGAACTATGGTGGATACATGGGCCACTGTTGGGTCATGTGCTCAGATAGGACGGAATGTTCATTTAAGTGGTGGCGTAGGGATCGGAGGTGTTTTGGAACCGGTCCAGGCAAGCCCAGTTATTATTGAGGACGATTGTTTTATAGGATCCCGATGTATTGTAGTTGAAGGTGTGAGAGTTGGCAAAGAAGCAGTTTTAGGCGCCAATGTAGTTCTTACGCAAAGTACTTATATCATAGATGTCACGGGGCCGGAAGAAAAAAGGATCAAAGGACATGTGCCACCCCGTTCGGTGGTGATTCCGGGATCATATACAAAACAATTTCCTTCGGGTGAATATCAGGTGCCTTGTGCTCTGATCATAGGTCAGAGAAAAGAAAGTACAGATAAAAAAACAAGTCTCAACAGCGCTCTCCGTGAATACAATGTAGCAGGATAAATCGTTTGTAGAGAAATTATTAATATAATCCGGTCGTTACCTTATAACTTAAATTTAATTCAAGTGAATAAACTAATATTATTGTTGTGTATTGCCACCTTCTCCTTGGTGTCTTGCAATACTTCAAAAAATACTAATTCTTCTGCACAAACCTCCACCACTGTTACTGACCTGCCTGTAACGGTACCCCTAGATTCTATGGAAGTCGATGAGGCCTATAGTGAAAATGAAGAAGAGGAATACGATGCCTTTAATGTACCTGACGCTTTGGTACAACCGGATACGCTTCCGGTTTATAGGGCCACGGAGACCACTTTATTCGATCTTATTGATACCAAACTATGGGTTAGTTTTGACTGGGCAAAAAAACACTGTTTAGGAACAGCAGAAATAACTGCAGCCCCCGTTGGTAAAAAACGCAGAACACTTGATCTGGACGCAAAAGGATTTGATATCAAAAGTGTAACAAATGGTGAGAGTAAAACCCTCAATTATAAGTATGATAACAGAGTGCTTTCCGTTGATCTTGGATCTGATCTTCCGGTAGGAAAATCCACTAAAGTTAAAATAGTATATGTAGCCAAACCTGACGAAATGAAGGCAGGGGGCAGTGCTGCAATAACTTCCGATAAAGGGTTGTATTTTATCAATGCAGACGGCAAAGACAAAAATAAACCGAAACAGATCTGGACACAAGGCGAGACCCAAAGTAACTCCAAATGGTTTCCTACTATTGATAAGCCAAATCAAAGGTGTACACAGGAAATGTATATCACTGTTAATGACAATTTTAAAACCTTGTCCAACGGAACGATGCTCGACAGTAAAAAAAATAAGGATGGAACTCGCACTGATCACTATAAAATGAGCATTCCGCATGCTCCATACCTTTTCATGATGGCCATCGGTGAGTTTGCAG
>JAYUWT010000092.1:0-2241 GCA_043753405.1 Saprospiraceae bacterium
CCAACGTTTTATTGTCTGTGGGAGCTTGGGGTTCATATGTCGTTGGAATTTTATCTCTGTTCAATCCTGCATGGCAAAACTTCCTTCCTGTTGCAGCCTGGCTGATGTCATTGCATTTGTTCTTTGGATATTTCAAACTCGATACACGTAAGAAGGCATCAGAAGCTGTTCGTAAACTTATAAATCTTCAACCTGCGAAAGCAAGAGTAATGAGAGGAGATCAATTTGCTGATGTGCTTACAACAGAAGTTTCAGTTAGTGAAATTATCGAAGTTCGGCCAGGTGAAAGAATTGCATTAGATGGTATTGTAACAGCAGGAAGCGCCGGTGTGGATGAATCCAGCTTTACAGGAGAATCAAATCCTTCATTCAAGGAATTGAACTCAAAAGTAATCGGTGGAACTTTGAATCTGGATGGGGTCTTGCAAATAAAAGTTACGAAAACCGGAGCAGACAGCTTTTTAAGTCAGATTGTAAGTATGATGAGTCGAATAGCTGAAAAGAAACCCCCGGTAGAATTGCTTGCAGACAGATTAATGAATTATTATGGACCTGTTGTTTTCATCGTTGCCGGATTAGCTTTTATCATTTGGGCTTTAGCTACTGGAAATCTTATACAGGCGACATCAATAATGCTAACCACCATTATTATGGGTTACCCTTGTGCCTTGGGGATCACAACACCCATGCTTGCAGCCATAGCTGGGGGTAAAGGAATATCAATAGGGTTATTAGTAAAAGCAAGTGAAGTGTTTTATGGATTATCAAGAGTCAATACAATTGCGTTTGATAAAACAGGCACTCTTACTTACGGAAAACCTACGGTGACAGATATTGAAACTTTCGGCATAAATAAAAATGAGTTTCTATCATTAGTGTATGCGCTTGAAAGTAAATCTGAACATCCAATAGGGCAGGCCATTTCGTTCTATGCTCAAAGGGAAGGATCAAATCTTTTAATTGTAAATAATTTTAGAGCAATACCAGGAAAGGGTGTTTTGGGAAACATCGATGGGCAATTGGTTTTGGCCGGTAATCCATCGTTCATTGAAGGGAACGGTATACCTGTTTCAAATGAGCTAAAGGATAGAATTAATGCACTTGGAATGGAAGGAAAAACTGTAGTGCTAATGTCCAGAAATAATACTGTCACCGGTTTAATTGCTTTACAGGACACATCAAGACCCTTAGGATCACAAGTGATCGCTAAAATGCAGGGAAGAGGTATAAAAACTGTTATGCTAACCGGTGATTCAAAAGCAGTTTCCGAACCTATTGCAAGGAGTTTAGGAATAGATGATGTCTATTCAGAATTGTTACCAGGAGAAAAAGCAAATAAAATTGAAGGTCTGCAAAAGCAAGGTTACAGAGTTGCAATGGTTGGTGATGGTATCAATGATGCTCCTGCGCTTGCACAATCAGATGTGGGGATTGCAATAGGTGCCGGAACAGACGTTGCTATTGAGGCGGCCGGTGTTATATTAATAGGTGATAAATTAATTGATGTATTGAATGCAGTCATTTTGGGAAAAGCAAGTTATAAGACGATGACAGGCAATGTAATCGTTGCAGTGCTTTTCAATATTGCAGGTATGTTGTTAGCAGTAATGGGTTTTATCACCCCCTTGCTGGCAATTGTGGTGATGATCATAAGTATCTTTGTTATTCTGATAAATACTTTGAGAATCAGAACCTTGAAACTTGAATCACTTAAAGATTCATCTAATGCTACATTAACTCAGGTCAGCTTTAAGGTTCCAAATATGGTGTGTGAAGGATGTGCAGAAAGCATTACATCAGGATTAAAAGTACTTCCCGGTGTTAAAAATATCCGGCCCAAAGTATTGCAAAAACAAATTGATGTCCAGTATTACCCGGACCAATCAAAACATAGTGAATTGAAAAAAGCTATTGAGGATAAGGGGTTCTCTGTAGTAGAAATCTAATTAAATTACTTTAAAACTGTTTTATGATAGATCATACATCATCTCTTATGAAATTATCAATTTGTGTTTGTCTTTTTGTTGCCTTTACGTTCACATCTTGTGCGCAACAAAATAACCAGGCTCAGACAACTAATCCCCAATCTGTGCTAAAGGTTAGAATTCCTGTGGAGGGGATGACATGTAGTGCGTGTCAGGCAAACGTAAAGCATAGTATTGAATCAGTGGAGGGTGTTCAGGAAGTAGCCGTAAGCCTAAAAGATAAAATGGCTTATGTCACTTTTGATTCTTCCAAAGT
>JAYUWT010000093.1:0-2239 GCA_043753405.1 Saprospiraceae bacterium
GGCGTAGATGCATTGGCCAATGCGGTTAAAGTTACCCTTGGACCAAAAGGTCGTAACGTCATCATCCAAAAAAGTTATGGCGCACCCATCGTTACTAAAGACGGTGTGACGGTCGCAAAAGAAATAGAATTAGACAATCCTGTCCAGAATATGGGTGCTCAAATGGTCAAGGAAGTTGCTTCCAAAACCGCCGATGTAGCAGGGGATGGAACCACTACAGCAACAGTCCTTGCTCAGGCTATGGTAGCTGCAGGAATGAAAAATGTTACGGCCGGTGCCAATCCTATGGATTTGAAAAGAGGTATCGATAAAGCGGTGAAAGTAGTTATCGAAAACCTTAGAAGCCAATCTGAAGTAATAGGTGATGACTTTAATAAGATCCAGCAAGTTGCCGCGATCTCTGCAAATAATGACGATCAGATAGGTAAATTCATTGCTGATGCTATGAAAAAAGTTACAAAAGATGGCGTCATCACTGTAGAAGAAGCTAAAGGAACAGATACTTATGTAGATGTAGTAGAAGGAATGCAATTCGACAGAGGTTATTTATCCCCGTATTTTATCAACAATGCAGAGAAAATGATCGCCGAATATGAAAGTCCTTATATCCTGATCCATGATAAAAAGATCTCCAATATGCAGGATATCATTCCTATCCTGGAGAAAGCAATGCAATCAGGCCGTCCATTATTGATCATAGCAGAAGATATCGACAGCCAGGCTTTAGGTATCCTTGTGGTGAACAGGTTAAGGGCCAGCATTAAAGTTGTAGCCGTTAAGGCTCCGGGATTTGGGGACAGAAGAAAAGCGATGCTTGAAGATATTGCCATTTTGACAGGCGGAACAGTAATTTCAGAAGAGCAGGGATCCAAACTTGAAAATGTAGAGTTGGAGCACCTTGGTTCTGCTGAAAAAATCACTGTTGACAAAGATAATACAACGATCATCGGTGGTGTCGGTGCTGCAGAAGATATTAAAATGCGAATCAATTCTATCAAGCAGCAGATTGAAGTAACTACCTCAGATTATGATAAAGAAAAATTGCAGGAACGTCTGGCTAAGTTAGCTGGTGGTGTTGCAGTGCTTTACGTAGGAGCTGCTACTGAAGTAGAGATGAAAGAGAAAAAAGACAGGGTGGACGATGCACTGAATGCCACGAGAGCAGCTGTAGAAGAAGGCATTGTAGCTGGGGGAGGTGTAGCACTTGTGAGAGCTATTGATGCTATGATAGATCTGAAAGGTAGTAACGAGGATGAGAATATAGGTATTCAAATCGTTCGTAAGTCCCTGGAAGCTCCACTTCGTATTATTGTAGAAAATGCAGGTATGGAAGGCTCAGTAGTATTGCAGAAAGTACAGGAAGGTAAAGACAGTTTTGGCTACAATGCCAGGACTGATGTATATGAGGACCTGAAAGTAGCAGGTGTCATAGACCCTACCAAGGTTACAAGAGTAGCATTGGAAAATGCTGCATCTATAGCCGGTATGGTATTGACTACGGAATGTGTCATCAATGACAAAAAAGACAAAGAAGAAGCTCATGCTCCACATATGGGTGGTGGAATGGGTGGAATGATGTAAAAATCATTTTCTGTCTTAAAATATTAAGCCGTTGGATGTGTAATTCAACGGCTTTTTTTTGACAATCAGGTCAAGATATATTTATAAATTATAACTTCTCTTCATAAAGAATACATGGATCTTATTGTAAGGGTTATACCAACTTTGATACATTTTAAATCCGAACCGTTCATAAACCAGCTTATTTTTCTCCAATGTTGTTTCAGCAAAGATGTCCAACATAGAGTATTTTGACATGTCAAAGATTTCAGCAGTAACTTCCCTGGCTGACTGGCCCTGTTGGAATTCCGGAAGCGCACCAAAGAACCAGAAATACAAAAAATTACCGTGTTGAGGCCTGATACTTTCGATATAATGATTGTGATAAATTATCTTAATCAACCTTCTAAAAGAAAAGGCCAGGATTATAAGTTTCATCAAACTAAGCATATCCCAAAAGTCTTTTTTCATATAATTATATCTGAAGCAAATTGCGGCTCCTCTTTCATTAGCGGATAAAAAAACTCCATTTCGCCTGAAAGCAAATTCAAATGCATAACTTGCTATACAGGACATATAATATTTCTTCCTGCTTGTCTTCCTAATTAGAAATAAAAAAGTGGGGTTATTTTCAAATGCTTCTGAAATGATATTTACCACTTGGGCCTTGTCCTGAATA
>JAYUWT010000094.1:0-2238 GCA_043753405.1 Saprospiraceae bacterium
GACAATATTGAAAACAAAAAATTTCAATACTGCATTTCACAACTATGGAGCTTGCGTATAAACCGCAGTTGGGAGCTTGTATAGGTCATTAGAAGGATCAATTATGAGGAGATGAATTCCTATTAGAACAAGGATAAAACTTATCACAAGTATTATTTTTCTTTCTACTTTATTTGTCCTTTTCATAATTGATAATTTGTTGGTTGTTTAAATTAAATGGTAAAAGACCAATTGAATTTGAATACAATTGATCCTTTTACCTACCTTATTAGTAATTCAACATTCGTTACTTAGACATTAAAACTCTATCGATAGAATGAATTACTCCGTTTTTCTGATTGATATCATACACAATGATATTTGCAGTTCCACCTTTTTCATCTGTAACGGTGATGTTGTGAGCTCCATTCATTTTGAATGTAAGTTGTCCACCTGCTACAGTTTTCATAGAAACTTTACCCTTACCCTTTTTGATAGCAGCTGCCACATTGTTAAATGTGTATTTACCTGACAAAACGTGATAAGTCAAAATTCCGCCCAGCATTTTCTTATTCTCCGGTTTTAGGACAGTTTCCACTGTACCTTCTGGAAGATTTTCAAACGCATCGTTAGTTGGAGCGAATACTGTGAAAGGGCCTTTAGATTTTAAAGTTTCTTCCAGACCGGCAGCTTTAACTGCAGCCACCAAAGTAGTGTGGTCTTTAGAATTTACCGCATTGTCTACGATATCTTTAGTAGGAAACATATCGGCGCTTCCTACCATTACATTTTGAGCTATTAAGCTGCCTGAAAATAGTGCTAATGTGATTGCACATGTTAAAATTAATGATTTCATTCTAGTAATGTTTTTTGTTTTTGTTAATGATCTATTTACGGAATGGATGACATTTTGGATTTATTAAATTTGAAATATTTCTGAAATATTTCTCGGATTTATAGATAGAAGACACATATTGTATTAAATTAAATACGTAATTGTTTTATATATAAATTCTTATGAAATATTGTCTCAAAAACTTAATGTCCAATCTTAATAAGAATGTAATTTGTTGATACAAATCATGTTAAAAATTGGCTAATCATCTCTTTTGCGTTAATTTTATGGGACATTAATTAGAAGAAATGAAGGAGATAATTAAAAAGTATACCAATGGTGAACTAACCATTATTTGGCAACCAGCCAAATGCATACACTCAACTATTTGTTGGAAAGGTGAAACCGGTCTTCTTTCTGTCTTTAACCCTAAAGAACGACCCTGGATAAAACCATTAGGAGCATCTACTCAGGTCATTATTGACCAGGTAAAGCGATGTCCGTCCGGAGCTTTATCTTATGAATATGTTCAAAAACCTGAAGAAGAAAAGCTGGAAATATCAGATGCAGTGCCTTTGAAAATTGAAGTAAAACCTAACGGACCTTTACTTATACATGGCCACTGTGTTATTGTGGAAAAAGAAGGCATTGAGATGATCAAAGATGGTGTTACTGCATTCTGCAGATGTGGCTATTCTGCCAATAAACCTTATTGCGATGGCAGTCACAGGAAAGAAGGCTTTATTGGCTAATGAATAATGAACAATGAATAATGAATAATGAATAATGAACAATGAATAATCATGGCGAGGATTCGACAATTATTTAGTTTTACCAGTTTACAAATCAAAAAACAAAATCTTCTTGACATTAATAATTACCTATTACTTATTACCTGTTACTTATTACCTATTACTTATTAGGGATGGATTGGAATAGCCTTATAAATGGTTTCAGGCAATATATCAGCCTTGAAAAAGGATTAAGTGATCATACCAGATCAGCCTATATCAGTGATCTTCATAAATTGGAGTGGTACATAACTGAAGAAAAAAAAGATCTATCACCGTTGGAATTACAAGCTCAGCATTTAATTGACTATATAATCTATGTCAACCGCATGGGAATCGGGGAGCGGAGCCAGGCAAGGATGTTAAGTAGTTTCAGGGCTTTTTATAAATATTTACTTATAGAAGATCTTCTTAAAATAGATCCTACTGAATTAATCCAAGGACCGAAGTTACCTTTTACATATCCTGAAGTTTTGTCTATAGAAGAAGTAGATAGATTTTTAAATATCATAGATCTGAGTGAACCTCAAGGTCACAGAAACAGGGCTATGTTCGAAACTCTATATGCATGCGGTTTGCGCGTAAGCGAGATGATCAATCTGAAACTTGCAGGATATTTTCCTGATATTGGTT
>JAYUWT010000095.1:0-5499 GCA_043753405.1 Saprospiraceae bacterium
TTACAGAGCCTTGATTTTTTTGTTACTTTTTGCATCAAGGCAAAAAGTAAGTTTAAATTAATTGTCATTATACTTGGATTGTCTCAAGAAACTACTAAACTCTAAGATCTTTATACGATAATATATTTGTGTATAAACCCTAGCCTTCCAAAGGGGGAAAACCTCCGATCAACGCAATTTTTCATCTTTCATCTTTTATCTTTCATTTTTCATCAATTTTGAAATTTACTACTCTATTTCAGTAAACCTCTTACGTGGTTTCATGATCAGTCTCAAAGACTGATCCCTTGTTATATAAGAAATAGCCCAGTTCATAAAAATTATTATTTTATTCTTTGTCCCCAGGATAGCCATCAGATGGACAAAAAGCCAGGTTAACCATGCAAAAAAGCCCTGGAATTTAAACCCGGGCAATTCAGCAACTGCTTCTTTACGGCCAATGGTGGCCATATTGCCGAGATCTCTATATTTAAATGGATTAAGAGGCTTAGAATTTTGCATATTTATTAGATTTTTTGCCAGATTAACTGCTTGTTGGATCGCCACCTGAGCTACCTGTGGATCACCATTTGGTTTTTCTGCCGTTATCATAGCCGCACAATCCCCTACTGCATAGATTTCGGGATGACCGATGAGTTGGTTATATTGATCCACCAATAATCTCCTGCCTCTGCCCATGACTTCCACCGGCATGCCTTCCAGACCCTGGGCAGTAATGCCTGCTGCCCAGATTAGTTTTTTAGTCTTGATTGTGGATCCATCAGATAAAACAGCTGTAGTACCGTCATATTCTTTTACTACAATTCCTTTGATCACCTTGACACCCATTTCAATGAGGCTTTTTTCTGCAGATAAACTTGAAACTTCTGAAAAAGCACTCAATAATTTATCACCTGCGTCTATGAGATAGATATCCACTTCATCCCTGTTGATTTCATTATAGTCTTTTGGCAATATGTATTGCTTCATGTCTGCAAGTGCCCCTGCTATTTCAACACCCGTAGGGCCTCCACCCACGATTACTATATCAAGTAATTCCTGTCGTGCATCATAATCGGTGATGGAGATCGCTCTTTCGTAGTCCTCCAATATCCTATTTCTTAATACCAGGGCTTCTGGTATGGATTTCATTGGCATGGCATATTTCTTCATATTCTCATTGCCAAAATAATTGGTATCAGCCCCAAAGGATAGTACCAATTTTTCATAATTTACCTTGCCAATGTTTTTAAGTTTTAAAAATTTGGATTTGGTATCGATGCTGATCACTTCATCATTCCGGATATGGATATTTTTTACATGCTGAAAGATCTTACGCAGAGGGAAGGCTATACTGCTTGGTTCCAATCCGGCAGTCGCCACCTGGTACATCAATGGTTGGAACTGATGATAATTTTCTTTGTCAATTAATACGACCTGAAATCGGGATTTTATTAATTTTTTTGCCAGTTTGAGTCCGGCAAACCCCGCACCGACTATAACTATCCTGGGAAGATCTGTTTCCGGTATATTTGCGATCATTTTTATCTTTGATTGATATAATTTAAAACAAAATATTAGCAAAAAAGATGCCTAAAAAATCCACTATTGAAGAATAATATTCTGTCAAATAACAAGCACTATTAGTTTCAGTACTTTTCCTTTACAATATAAATCATTTCATATTTAATTATATCAAATATTAACTTTAAACTTGTATAAGTTAAAAGATACTATTGGACAAATCAGATCTCACAAGTATGAATGAAGGTCTCAGGAATGACAAGATTCAAAATACAATGCAGCTTTTAAATGAAGGCATTGAAAGGTGGATACATCATCATGTGGATGATATAATTCCGGACAGGGATTTTGGAGTTTTCAACAATTCACCAGGCGTATTTGAGAATTTCCCTAAACTGGAAAATACAAGTAGCCGAGTCGAATCCGGAGAAATACAGGTTCAAAATTTAAATTCTAAATTTAAGATTGATTTTTCCGAAACCTATGACATCCTTGGCCAAAGATCATGGACTGTCACGCGCAATATAAAGCCGTATGAATCATTTTACGGTCTCGGAGATAAACCAATGACCCTGGATCTCAGAGGAAGAAAATTGATAAACTGGGGCACGGATACATACGCATATCCTTACGCTGCTGATCCTTTATATAAAAATATTTCTTTTTATATAAGTGTGAATGGAGATCAATGTCATGGCATTTTTATAAATAACACTTATAAATTAAGTTTTGATTTTGGCTCAGAAAATGACCTCTTAATAATATCGGCTCCCGGAGGAAAAATTGATTTGTTTTTCATTCCCGGGCTCTCTCCTATTGATATTATTAAAAAATATACCAACCTCACCGGTAAACCTGAAATGCCGCCTTTATGGGCATTGGGATATCACCAGTCGAAATGGTCATATGTTCCTGAATATGTATTGTCCGGTATTGCCATTGAACTTCGCAGACAAAGGATACCTTGTGACTGTCTTTACCTGGACATTGACTATATGAATGGGTACAGGGTATTTACATGGGATGATGAAAAATTTACCAATCCGAGACATTTAATGAATAGCCTGAAACAGATCGGTTTCAGGACAGTTGCTATAATAGATCCAGGCATCAAAATTGATCCTGAATACTATATATATCAGGAAGGGTTGGAAAATGATTATTTCGTTAAAACTGCTCAGGGTGATATTTATATCGGACCTGTCTGGCCGGGATATTGTCATTTTCCGGATTTTACGAGAAAGGATGTCCGGAACTGGTGGGCAGATCATGTAGCCAAATTGTATGAATCAGAAATTGATGGCGTCTGGAATGATATGAACGAGCCGGCCTTGTTCAATCAGGATGACATGATCCAGACACAAAGGACTTTTGAAGACGATGTAACAATGGACTTCGATGGACGGCCGGGATTATTCTCTGAAGGTCATAATATATATGGTATGCGGATGTCTGAAGCAACTTTTGAAGGGGCAAAGCGCATATCAGGTAAACGCCCTTTTGTTCTGACACGTTCGACCTATTCAGGTGGTCAGAAATTTGCTTCTGTTTGGACAGGAGACAATGTGGCAAGCTGGGAACATCTCAAGATAGCTAATTATCAATGTCAAATGCTCAGCATCAGCGGATTTTCATTCACAGGTAGTGATGTAGGAGGATTTGTCAATGAACCCGATGGTGAGCTTTTTACACGTTGGTTGCAATTGGCCATGTTCCACCCTTTCTATAGAACTCATTCTTCAAAGGATTTTGGAGAGCAGGAACCATGGTCTTTTGGAGATAAGTGGACTGATGTTGCCCGGTCAATAATAGAGTGGCGTTATCGTTTGTTGGGTTATATCTATTCTGTTTTTCAGAAATATTCTGATGATGGCAGTCCTATGTTACAACCGGTTTCTTTGGTCCATTGGAATGACAATAGCAAGAAACAAAGGTTCGATGAATTCTATTTTGGCGAAAGTATCCTGGTAGTACCTGTCCTCGAATCAAAGCAAACGGGTGCTTGGGTAGATTTGCCTCCGGGAGACTTTTATCATTTGGACTCGAAAAAACACTATTCCGGAGGTCAAATGACATTTGTTCCATGCCCGGTTAATTCGGTTCCAGGCTTGTTGAAAGGGGGTCAAGTAATACCCATCTGGCCCGTGATGCAATATAGCGGAGAGAAGCCTTTAACTGATATCGAGTTATGGTGTGGCTATACGAAGGGTGGCAAATTTACAAGTGGTCTTTATATCGATGCTTTTGATGGAGATGGTTATGAATCAGATGACTATTTAAAAGTAGAGTTTGCATATGAAAGCCAGGATCAGCTGATCTCTATCCATTGTTTTCAAACAGGTGCTTTTAAATCTCCAATAAAAAAATTTCATTTTAATATGTTTGGTATAGATCAATCAGTTTCAAAGGTCAAGGTAGATGGTTCGGAGATTCTTTTTGAAACTGGGAATGATCATTTGTATTTTATAATGGAGGGGATTCCTGAGAGTATTGAAGTGTATTTAAAGTTAGAAATTAGAAGTTAGAATGGTCTTCTAACTTAGTATGGAACTTTGTCAAACTTTTGGTACTTTTCTGGAACTTTGTGTAATAGCCATTTATAATTTGATGAATAAAAAATTCACTTACATTAATCGCCTCCCCATAACGCAGAAGCATCTGTTCGTGCCGTGCCTCCTTTCTTACGGCAGGCTATCTCACAGATGTTCTGACTTCACTTGTCCTTCATTCTTCAGGACTTCGTTCCGTTTCACTTCCTTGAAAAGGTCAATTCACTGACCTTTTCTTCGTCGTTCACCCCTCAAGAGTGGGAAATCTTCGGAACATAGCTACTTTGCGAAACAACTTCACTTCAAACATTTCTTAGAACAGCGCTTTCGCTCCTTCCGTCACATCCACGATAAATGAATTCCATAGATCCGGTTTCAAAATTAAGGTAAAAACAAATCCAAATATAGCACCTGTCAAATGTGCCATATGATTAACATTGTCATTGGCTTTTCTATCCTGATAAATACTGTAAATAACATATAAAACTGCTGCCACCAGCGTGTATATAGGTATAATTCCATATAGATAGATCTTGGCCCAAGGATTGAATAATACATATGAAAACAGTACAGCTGATACCGCTCCTGAAGCACCAAGACTTCTGTACTCAGGATTATCCTTATTAATAAAATAAGTAATTATATCCGGGACAATTATACCTAAGAGCAATAATAATGTGTAATATATTTTCCCTGTGTCACCAAAGATGTTAATAAATTGTATTTCAACAATAGTACCAAATTGATATAAAACAAATAAATTGATAATTAAATGCATGTAATCAGCGTGGATGAAGCCACTTGATAAAAGCCTGTAATATTCATTGTTGTGTTTCACCCTGTATGGCCAACCTACCCATTTATACATCATTTCAGGCTTTTTAAAAGCAAGTACCGATGCGATCCCACTGGCGATAATGAAGATTAATGTTATTGAAAAATTCATGGAATTAATTTTTATTCATTATGATATGGATGATGATTAATAATAGTCAATGCTCTATATAGTTGTTCCAAAAATAAAATTCGAATTAATTGATGCGAAAATGTCATTTCAGATAATG
This sequence comes from Saprospiraceae bacterium, assembly GCA_043753405.1. Classification (GTDB taxonomy): domain Bacteria; phylum Bacteroidota; class Bacteroidia; order Chitinophagales; family Saprospiraceae; genus Parvibacillus. Next base: position 5,117 of record JAYUWT010000095.1, read on the forward strand.
ATAACATGTTGTTAGCTCTCTCATATACTTTAACATCGAACCCAAATGCGCCTCCCACCAGAAATATGATCCTTTTAGAGCCACCCTGGTCGATGAGTTTTTCTAAATAACCTGCAAAGACAGCACTAGTATAGCTTTTGCCTTTTTCATCCAGCAGGATCAATAGGTCATCTTTTTTAATTTTATTCAATATTTTCTTGCCTTCTTCCGACTTTAAAACCTCAGCATCCCTGATGTTTTTAATATGCTCTATGACCTCCATTTTAAAATTGACAAATCCATTGATACGTTTTAAAAAGTCAACTTCCCAGAGTTTGAACTCACTTGAATTTGTCTTTCCTATCATCCACAAACATAAGTTCATAAGCAGATTTTAGATTGAT
>JAYUWT010000096.1:0-5492 GCA_043753405.1 Saprospiraceae bacterium
CAGTCTATTCTTTTTTGCAATTTTATTATAGTTTGTTTTTCAAATCCATTCGTCCATGTAAAATTCTAGTTATCTCTATTTCCTTATTTGAAATTTTCCTGTAGAATATAACATGCTGATAAGATCGAAAGCCCATTATTTCCTCCACGACTTCTCCATATCTTTTTCCCAGACTAGGTGATTTCGCTAATTCTTGACAGGAATTCAACAGAAGAATATAATATTTTTCTGCTTGTTTCTCTGACCAAGTGTCGTATGTATATTCCCATATATCAGCTAAATCTTCAACTGCCTTATTGGTCAAGTGAAATTTAGCCATTTACTTTTTACTTGTCTTTAAAAACTCCAAGTGTTTTTTCGGGTCAAAGTTTTCTGCTATACCGCTGTCTATGCCTTCCTGAATAGCAGTTTTTAAAACAGACAGACGACTTTCTTCTTCCTCTAACAAACGTAGTCCAGCCCGAATGACTTCGCTTACATTGTTGAATCTTCCTTTTGAAATTGAGGATTCAACAAAAGACTCAAAATGGTTTCCCAGAGATATTGACGTGTTCTTTCCCATGTTCTTTTTTACAAAGTTACCAAATATTGGTAACTTTGTAAATTTTACAACAGGTTTTATAAGTCGCACTTAATTGTAGGTAAACTTTTAACTAAAAATACACGACATGATAAAGTGAAGTTTGTTTCTCAATAGTTTTATTGTCGTTAAATATTAATGATTGCTCAATGATACCGAGTTTACCTACAGCGAGAAAATGCTGCATAACGAACAGGGCTTGGCGTTGTCGGAATATTTGAAAAACGTCTGCCGACACTGAAGCCCAATAATGATTTAAAAGTTGGAGTTAAGAACTAAGGTTAAATTATTAACGTCGAGCCGAAACTGAAGATGATAGCGAGCTACAGCCGATGTTACAACATCCTGCACCAATAACGCCAAACCGCATGTTAGCTGCAGTGCTGCTTATGGGTCTAAATGTTCAGTAATTTGAAAGCTAAAAACATTCAGTCGTAATTGATTAATAAGAATTTAATGTTTAGTAGTATCTGTCTGGGCATGTTCCTGAGTTGATTCTTGTAAAAAGACAACTTTCCATTTACCATCTACTTTTCTGAATACCATTGACATCCCAAATGGTTCATATCTTACTTCCTGTCCGTTTTTGTATATTGCTACTAATGCACCTGAATAGCTCCATAGCACATTGTCCGCACTTAAGTAAGTGTATTTTTCTGTACCCTTTGCAATTATTTCACTTGTGAGGGGAGCATAAAATTGGCGAACCATATTTTTATAAGCGGTCTTGTCATAAAATGCGCCTGATGTCTCTACGTACGTGAAGTCATTATCGGCAAAAGAGAATACTTCATATAATTTAGTTGTGTCTACTTGGGCTGCTGCTTTATGAATTTGTGCAATTACAGGTTGAATTTCATTCTTTATTTGTGTCTTTTGCTATTCACTCAAAGCACTGTTTGATTTTTGAGTACAAGAGAATAGCATTGCTGTAATCAGGAACGGAATTAAAACTTTCATGTTATAGTTAGTGTTTAGAGATTTTAAAAAATAGGGTGTCAAACCGTATTGCAGCTAAAGACAAGATCAAAAGGGCACTTAAAATACTTTAACTAGGTATATGACATTTTATACTGAGGCTTCCATCTCAAATTCATACTCCTTCCAGGCATTTTCCTGATCTTCAAGTATCTCACCAACCCCAAAATACTTGCTGTCCGGATGGCTGAAATACCATCCTGATACGGCCGCTGTGGGGAACATAGCGTAAGATTCTGTCAATGTAATTCCGGTATTTTTTGTCGCATCGAGCAGTTCAAATAATTTGCCTTTTTCAGAATGTTCCGGACAGGCAGGGTACCCCGGTGCAGGCCTGATGCCCTGATAAGTCTCGCTGATGAGGTCTTCATTGGTCAGATGCTCTTCTGGGTTATATCCCCAATATTCTGTCCTGACCTTGTGGTGGAGGCATTCAGCAAAAGCTTCAGCAAAACGGTCCGCCAGAGCTTTGAGCATAATTGAATTATATACATCCTGGTTGGCGTCAAATTCTTCCAGTTTTGACTCAATATTCATGCCTCCGGTAACAGCAAACCCGCCAATGTAATCTTTAACACCTGTGCTTTTGGGAGCAATGAAATCACTCAATGAATAATTGGGTAGATTAGCGGCTTTTTGTTGCTGTTGCCTGCGGGAAATGAGTTTTTGCACGACCTTAGATCTCGAGTCATCCTCATACACTTCGATCAGATCATCCTCCACTATATTTGCAGGCCAAAGACCAATAACCCCATTTGCTTTCAACCACTTTCCCTTAATGGCCTGATCCACCAATGCATTGGCATCTTTGAAAAGATCTGAGGCAGCTTTACCCACGACCTCATCAGTAAGGATTGCCGGATATTTACCTGCTAACTCCCACGCCTGAAAAAACGGAGTCCAGTCTATGTATTTTTTAATTTCATCCAATGGGAAATCCTCCAGCACATGCACACCAGGTTGTTTGGGAACTGGTGGCTGGTAATTAGACCAATTGATCTTATATTTATTCAACCGTGCTTCGGAATAGGAGATCATTCTTTTTTCTGCCCTTTTTCCGGCTCTCTGTAATCTTATTTTATCATAATCAGCCCTTGTCTGTTCTACAAACCTTGTAGTAGCATCGCTGTCACTTGACACCAGAGTGGTAGCAACTGCGACACTCCGGGATGCATCCAGCACATGAATCACGGGACCATCATAATGTTCCTCTATTTTAACCGCTGTGTGAGTCTTTGAAGTAGTAGCTCCTCCGATTAACAAAGGCATAGTAAATTTTCTTCTCTGCATTTCTTTTGCTACATGCACCATCTCATCAAGTGAAGGAGTGATCAACCCGCTCAATCCTATCATATCAACATTGTGCTCTAATGCTGCATTCAATATTCTTTCAGCTGAAACCATTACACCCAGATCCACAATATCAAAATTATTACATCCAAGGACGACTCCTACGATATTCTTTCCGATGTCATGTACATCACCTTTGACCGTTGCCATCAAAACTTTACCTTTAGAAGATCCTCCACCGGCAGCCTTTGAGGCTTCAATGTATGGTGTCAGATAGTTTACTGATTGTTTCATAACACGTGCAGATTTGACCACCTGGGGAAGAAACATTTTCCCTGAACCAAAAAGGTCACCAACTATGTTCATTCCATCCATAAGCGGACCTTCTATAACGTCGAGCGGTTCCTTACTTATTGATCTCGCTTCCTCGGTATCTTCGATTATGAATTCTGTAATTCCTTTGACTAAACTATGTGCGAGCCGCTCTTTCACAGGAGCTTTTCTCCATTCAAGGTCTTTTTCAATTACTTTACCTCCGCCTTTCACCTGCTCTGCATAGGTAGTCAATGCTTCGGTCGCTCCCTCATTCCTGTTAAAAATGACATCTTCCACCAGGACAAGCAGATCTTTGGGCAATTCCTCATAGATCTCCATCATACCGGCGTTTACGATACCCATATCCATACCGGATTTGATTGCATGGTATAAAAAGGATGAATGGATCGCTTCCCTGACACGGTCATTTCCCCTAAAAGAAAATGAAATATTACTTACTCCACCACTGATCTTAACTCCGGGGCATGTTGCTTTGATCTGGCGGCAAGCTTCGATAAAGTAAACTGCATAATTATTATGTTCTTCAATACCTGTAGCAATAGCAAAAATATTTGGATCAAAGATGATGTCCTGAGGCCTGAAGCCAATTTGTTCTGTCAATATCTTATAAGCTCTCTGACAAATACTTACTTTGCGTTCTATGGTGTCAGCCTGACCATCTTCATCGAAGGCCATTACCACTGCAGCAGCGCCATATCTTCTGACAAGTTTCGCCTGTTGGATAAACTGTTCTTCCCCTTCTTTCATAGAGATGGAATTGACCACGCATCTGCCCTGGACACATTTAAGTCCTGCTTCGATGACCGACCATTTGGAAGAATCGATCATAATGGGGAGCTTCGCAATATCCGGTTCAGACATTACCATATTTAAGAATTCCACCATGGCAGCGTGGCTGTCCAATAATCCTTCATCCATATTGATGTCCAGGATCTGTGCACCACCTTCCACTTGTCCAAGGGCCACTTCCAAAGCTGTATTGTAATCTTTTTTCTTGATCAGCTTTTCAAATTTTTTTGAGCCCGTCACATTGGTCCGCTCACCAACATTGACAAAATTAATATCAGGTCTGAAGACCAGCGGTTCCAACCCACTTAACATCGTATGATCCGGTTGATCAACTAAAGGTCGTGGGGTAATATTACTGACTAGTTCGACCATTTTTTTGATATGCTCGGGAGTTGTACCACAGCAACCTCCAACAATATTGACAAACCCACTTAAAGCGAAGTCATGCATGTGTTCTCCCATCTCCTCAGCATGCTGGTCGTATTCACCCATTTCATTGGGCAATCCGGCATTGGGATATGCTGAAATGTAGCAATCAGCTATGCCGGATAACTCTTCTATGTGTGGCCTCATTTCTTCTGCTCCCAAAGCACAGTTTAGGCCAATAGATAATAGTGGCATGTGACTGACAGAGATCCAAAATGCTTCTACGGTCTGTCCTGAAAGTGTTCTGCCACTTTGATCAGTGATAGTACCTGATATCATGATGGGTAGGCGGATCCCCGATTCTTCAAATATTTCATCAATAGCAAAAAGGGCTGCTTTGGCATTGAGTGTATCTGTAATTGTTTCTATAAGTAACATATCAACTCCACCATCGATCAAGCCCCTTGTTTGTTCCCCATATGCTTTGACCAGATCAACAAATCCAAGGGCCCTGTATCCCGGATTGTTCACATCTGGAGACATGGAGGCCAGTTTGGTGGTAGGGCCTAAGGCACCTGCCACGAACCGTGGTTTGTCCGGGGTTTCAACATTTTTCTGTGCTACAGCTTTCGCAGCTAATTTGGCAGATTCAAAATTGAGTTCATAACAGATATCCTGAAGGTCGTAATCAGCCTGGGAAACAAAATTGGCCGAAAAGGTATTGGTCTCAATGATGTCAGCCCCGGCATCCAGGTATTCTGTATGAATAGAAGAAATAATATCGGGTCTGGTAAGGCTTAATATTTCATTGTTTCCCTGGATATCAGCATGAAATTCTTTGAACCTTTCTCCCCGAAAGTCTTCTTCTTTGAGTTTATATCTTTGAATCATGGTACCCATAGCTCCATCGATGACCATGATACGCTGATCCAGAATTTCTTTTAACTGATAATATTTTGGTGCAAATTTCAATACTGCATTATATTTTAGAGTGTCAAAGTTAAGACAATTACTATATACCTCGAGGCTTAATAAAAACTACGATATAAAATTGGGACATTCTCCATGGGACAAAATTTTCCTGAATTTCGCATATTAAACGTCCAGTGTTTTTAGAATGTTTATAAACTATCCGGTCAGAATACCATAATTA
>JAYUWT010000097.1:0-5491 GCA_043753405.1 Saprospiraceae bacterium
CATCGTACTTAACAGTGATAGACTGAGTTTCAGCATTCCAGACAGCTGATCGCACACCTTTTACAGACTTGGCGGCTGTTTCGATCTTCTTTTTGCACATGTCGCAATTGCCCGAAACTTTAAATGTAGCAGTAATTATCTCAGAATTTTCCTGAATATAATTTATCTGTTTAGCATAAGGTTTGTTATCGGCTTTGATCTCATCGCCAACTCTGATCTCGCGAGGCTCATAACCGGCTTTTTCGACCAAGCCTGTATACTTGTCTTTATTGACCTTGACACCTTTTGCCACGTTAAATGTCACAAGCCCATTTTCAAGATCCACATGCAGGTCTTTGACCTCTGTAGCTGTTGAGAATTTTTTCTCAACTCCATTGACACAAAATCCACAACTCATCCCATCCACCTTGATACTTACAGGTGTCTGTGCGAAGATGGTTGTTGCTATTAAGGTCAGGATTAAAATTATATTTATTTGTTTCATGTTCTTTTAAAAGTTAAGAGGTTAGGAGGATAGATGGTTAGAAGGAGTCTTCGTAATATTACTTATTACATATTACCCATTACTTATTTTTCTTCTTTCATCAGTATATGTAACGTATGCCCGCCCCCAATGTTTCATTCGGATAGAACAAATTATTGCCTGACTGCAGGATAGATCGCTGATAAAATGCCTCAATAGCTATGACACCAAAGACATATTGAATACCCGGGGCAATATAAAAATTATAGGATTTTGCATTGAGCCGGTCAACGATCTCTGTTTCCAGATAAACATTTAACTGTCTGATCGGGAAAACGTGTTTTAACAATGGAAGACCGAAGGCCAGTTTGCCCTGAAAGAAATTGCCCGTTACATTTGGTGTAATATTTCTTACAACACTTAGACCAAAATCACCGATTATGCCTATTTTTAAAGATTCCATCCCTGCGACCACTCCACCATAAGATCCCCAGATACCGGAGCCCACTGGCTTTATATGAGCATGTTGCTTAGCTATATAAAAACTGTGTCCTCCCTTCACTGCCAACCTGATCGTCTTACCTTTCATATCCTGTTTGAAATACTGATATTTTCCGGCAATTGCAATGTCAGACAATATGAATCTACTTTCAGCGCTGCCAATATACTTTTGTAGAGGGAACATCAACTCTAATGCAAATTTGTTGGAAACGTTAAAATCGACAGATGGCATGATGATTCGTGCATCCAATTTGTCAGACTTCATGTTTGAATAAACCACACGCACAGTACCTTTATGCTCACCAAGCATGATCGGTTTGTCCGCAATAATAGGAGGCCCTTGACAAAATACAAATGTAAATTGAAGACAGGCAGGAATAAATAGTAGTATAAATTTTACAGACATTACGGTTTTTAAATATAAAAATTAATATCAGCAATGTTGCTTTTTAATATTTCAATACAACTTGATATAAACCTCTATTTCTGAGGGATTATTTTATGCAAATTCTTAAAAATGGATAAACTCTATCCTCATCTTCTTCAAAAAACAAAAACTATAACCCATATTTTCTTCTTTACTTTGCAGCCATGAATTATTTAACATTAGAGAATATCAGGAAATCCTATGGAAACAAAATTTTGTTTTCAGGACTTGCCTTATCCATCAACGAGGGCCAGAAGATTGCTCTAATCGCCAGAAATGGCACCGGTAAAACTACCCTTATACAGGTCATTGCCGGATTGGAAGGCAGTGAAGGAGAAAGTGCAAAGATCCAGTTTAAAAAAGATCTTCGTATAGAATACCTCAATCAGGATCCGGTTTTTGATCCGGAGCATACTGTGATGGACGCAATATTTGCAAGTGACAACCCTGTATTGATGGCGGTCAAAGAATATGAAAGAGCCCTTTTGACTCTGGAAAACGAAGACCGCATGCAAAAAGCCATGAATCACATGGAGGACCATAAGGCATGGGATATGGAATCCAAGGTAAAGGAGATTTTGTCAAAATTAAAAATTGCCGATTTTGATCTGCAAGTGAAGAATCTGTCTGGAGGACAGGTTAAAAGGCTGGCTTTGGCTAAAGTACTGATCTCTGAACCCGAATTGTTAATCCTGGATGAACCGACCAACCACCTGGATATTGAAATGATCGAGTGGTTGGAAAATTACCTATCTCATCCGGGGATGACGCTATTGTTGGTTACGCACGACAGGTATTTCCTGGAGAATGTTTGTAATCAGATCCTTGAGCTCGAAAATGGTGTGATCTATAAATATTCAGGAAATTACTCTGAATACCTCGAAAAGAAAAATGCACGCGCTGAAAATGACGATGTCGTCCTGGATAAAAACAGGAAGTTGTTTCTGAAAGAACTGGACTGGGTGCGCAGAATGCCCCAGGCAAGGACCACAAAAGCAAAGTCCAGGATCGATAAATTTGATGAATTAAAACTGGAACTTTCCAATCAAAGGGAAGCTGCTTTCCTCCAGATCAATATCAAAGCTAATCGTCTCGGAAGCAAGATCATCGAAGCGCATAACATTGGTAAATCCTATGAAGATCGAAAATTGTTTAAGGGATTCAATTACAAGTTCAAAAGATTTGACAGGGTAGGTATCATAGGTCCCAACGGAACTGGAAAATCAACTTTCCTGCAGATCATCACCGGAAAATTGATGCCGGATGATGGCAAGGTGGTCATCGGCGAAACGGTGGTCATCGGATATTACACCCAATCGGGAATGCAATTGAAGGAAGACCGAAGAGTCATCGACGTGATCACCGATGTCGCAGAATTTATCCCGACAGAAAAGGGTCATAATATCACTGCAGCTTCCTTATTGGAGAAATTTATGTTTCCGCGGGAACAGCAACAAGTATATGTCTCTCAGTTGAGTGGTGGAGAAAAAAGGCGATTGTATCTGCTGACCATACTCATGGCGAACCCTAATTTCCTTATCCTCGATGAACCGACCAACGACCTGGACCTTGTGACCCTGAATGTCTTGGAAGAATTTCTTACTACTTTTCAGGGTTGCGTCGTGCTCGTGTCACATGACAGGTATTTTATGGATAAACTGGTCGACCATTTATTTATTTTCGGAAATGACAATAAGATCATGGATTATCCGGGCAATTACACCCAGTACCGTGCCTTCCTCGAACTGGAAGAACAAGCCATCCGTGATCAGAAAAATACTCCCATAACTGTCGCATCAAAACCGGCGACTATTGTATCTTATGAAGACAAAAAGGAAATTCAGAAAGTTGAACGTGAGCTAAAAAAACTTGAAGAGGAAAAGACGAATATTATTGAAAAATTTAATGATATGACCTTATCCGTCGAGGACATTCAGAAACATTCAAAGCGATTAAATGAGGTGGAGGACCTGATCGAAGAGAAAGAATTGGCGTGGATGGAATTGGTGGAGAAGGTTTAGATTGGTTAAATAGGGGCACGAGTTAAAAACTCGCTCCAGCGTTGGCAATAATGACGTAGCCTTTTGAACTATCAATTAGAAATACAAATTTGTTCACGCAAAGCCGCAAAGGGTGGTCGCAAAAACCGCAAAGCATAAGTTAGAGTCGAATTGGTTCACGTTTCAAAGGCAGTAAGCTATATGCTGTGTGCTTTTAGCCACTCCTTAAGTTTATTTCATTTTATCTTGTAGTGATCCATTTAAAGAGAATGTATTTTAAAATTGCTACCCTGTTTCATCTTGCAACATTCAACCTTCAAAATTCAAAATTCAACATTTTTCGTTTCATCTCTGGGTCATTGTCTATTGTCAATATGCTGTAAGCATTTAGTTATAAGCCTTTCCGTGGGACTTTTGTTATTTAATGGAATGTTTCATCTTCTCGTCATAGCTCATTACCAAATGTTCATAAATAAAATCGTAACTATATTCTTTTGTACTTCAAAGCCATCGGCTATCAGCCAATAGCCATTAGCCTTTTCAATCTGCGCGAACCAGTTTCATAACTCCGCAATTTTCAATTTTCAATTTTCAATTCTCAATTAATTCATCGCCTCTTTCTTCATCCTATCCGCCACTTCCGCACCCAGGTATTTTTCAATTAAATTGTGGATAAGATATAAAAGCGGAGTAATTATAATAGCAACTATAAATTTATATATGTAATTAACACATCCGATAGCCAGAACAAGCCTGATGTCCCAACCTGCACCAATATAAAACGCAATAAATAATACAATAAAACTATCGATCAACTGAGACACCAAAGTGCTCCCTGTAGCCCTCATCCAGATGGTTTTCTCTCCTGTTTTTTCCTTTATCTTATGAAAAATAAATACGTCTATGATCTGGCTGACCAGAAAAGCCACCACCGATCCGATTATTATATATAAACCCTGACCGAAGACTAGGCGATAAGCTGAATTGTAATTGGTCACATCTCTTCTGTAATCATCAGCAGGCAACCCATCGATGATATGTGATGAAGGCCAGAAATCTGCCGGAGGTACCCTGATCGCAAGGGATATCGCTATAAACGAATATAAGATTAAAACCACCGTGAAATAAGATAAAAACCGGATGCCTTTAGGGCCATAATATTCATTGATGATGTCCGTCATGATAAATACAACAGGCCATAATACCACACCTGCTGTAAGACTGAATGATAATCCACTTTGACCGAACAAGGTCAGATTGAGCGGAGTGATACCAAATAAATGCTCCAGAGAGAAGATCTTAACCCCGACCATTTCGGCAAGTATAGCATTTGTTATAAAAATTCCACCAAGAATCAAAAACAATAAATTTTCTCTTCGGAGGTAGTTATACTTGATCAGGGACATCACTTTTTTTTTAAACGAATATAAGTTATTTGATCTCAAATCCGGGACAAAACATTAGCCACCAATAAAATTTTGAAAAATTAATTAATTTAGACCCTGTTAATTATAAAATTTTTATATTTATAAGTTTTAATTAGTGTCCGATGCCTTAAGGTAGCTGGCATTTTATTATTTGTATTTTATACAACTACTATTTCCCAATTTTAGAATATTTAATTGTAATGAAGTTTACAATTAATTGAAATTGCATTTATTAATTATTCTTTCAAATTAAATATAATATCAATCATGTTAAAAAATGTACTTTTTTTATGCCTTTGCTTCATCACCCAATTCTCATTTTCACAAAGGACAGAAGTGAATGGGGTAGTAAAAGACAATGACGGAAATCCACTCCCCGGGGTTACTGTTTTAATCATAGGTACAAACGACGGAACAGTCACAGCTTCTGATGGTACCTTCCAGCTGGTATCAAGTACAAGCCCTACATTGATATTTTCATACATTGGTTATAAAACAATGGAAGTTAAAAATGTGGCTGGCAATGTGGATATTACTATGGAAAAAGCCAGTACTGAACTGGGTTCCATAGAAATAGTTGGTTCGAGAAATGTCAATAGGTCTTCTACCCAGACTATAGCACCTGTCGACATCATCCAGATAAGAGATGTCACTTCCAAGGTAGGTCAACTTG
>JAYUWT010000098.1:0-5489 GCA_043753405.1 Saprospiraceae bacterium
ATGCTGCGCATCATAAAAATAAGTTTTGATGCCACAAATTGCACAAATGTGGCACAAATAGTTTTTGATAAAATTTAAAATGATTAGATTAAGTACAGAACAGTCAAGTGTATAAACCCTGACTCCGACGGGAGGAGAAGTGGCATCGTTGTTCCGGAATAAATGGCCCACTTAGATCGGAATCTTCAATTTATTTTGTTTAATTAAAGATGTTAATGTTTCTCATTATTTGTTATGCGGTGATTTTAACTAAAATAAATAAGTCTAAATATAGATCTTTGAGAAACTCTACAATTAAACTTCATGCGAAAAATTATACTTTCAACAGTTCTAATCATCATAGTTTCATTTTGCCAAGCCCAGACTATTGCTCAAAAATATTCGTATGAAGCTGTAACCTCTCAGGGAAGTTTATACGTCGAGGATCTCGACAATGACGGTATACTTGAAGTCATAACATTGATCAATAATTTTGGCATCACCAAATTTATTGTCTATAAATATATTAATGGACGATTCATTGAAATGTACAGAAGTAAAAGAAGTGTCTTTCCGGATGGCTTTTTGGGAACAGTCCATATATTTGATAAAAATAAAGATGGTATAAAAGACCTCTTATTTTGCGACGGTCTTGGCAGCATATTGGGACTTGACGGAACTAATTTTGAGCCAATTTTTCAATTTAATAGTAATATGTATCTATATTCTTCGATCCTTGCTGATGTCGATGAAGACGGACTTAAAAATGATCTCATATCATCCGCCCTCCTTGCATGTTACAATTTGAGTAAAGAAATAACATTATGGCAGGGCTATAATGGTACAGTCTATAATTTGATGTCAGGTGATGTAGATGGGGATTCAAAAAATGATATTGTTTATTCCCATTCGCTTTTTGATACCATTAGTGTATTCAACCCTTTGTCACAAAAAGTCAAATGGAATTTTAAACCCGATTCACTGGGAATTGAGACAAGCTCAATTCTGCGACTTATTGACGTGGATGGGGATGGTATAAAAGAAATCCTAATTAAAAACGGTGATCAGATCAATATAATCGAAGGTCTGACACATACGACGATCAAGAGATTCAAAGTACTGTCCGGCATAATTTTAGATGTTATAGACATAAATGGTGATGGTAGAGATGAATTGTTGCTCAATGATGGTAATAAATACCACATTTATGATTGCAATTCCGGTATGAAAATCTCAACTGTATTTATACCTTTTAGTTTTTTATCATCGAGAATAGGAGATTTTGATCCAAATCCCGGTTTGGAAGCTATACTTCAATCGCCTAACCCGAATATCAATCTTGTGGTGGTTAGTTTGTTATCTGGTGAAATTCTGTCAATAGATTATAACAAACAATCTCCTTTCTGCCTATTACCTGTCAAATCAAATTCAAATAATTCAAAAAATATTGTCAGATATAATCTTTTGGTAGAAGATAATAAATATAATAATTACTTGTCCATCAATGATGTGGATGAAGACACAGTCCTGCACCAAAGAAAACTAATTAATATAAAAGGAACTGGTATCAGGCTTGGTAAATTTTTTAATTCCGATGACAAACAAATACTGTTTTATGGGGATTCCATTGATTATTCGACACAAGCATATTTCGGGTCTAAAATACACTTCCTATCCACCGACGACCTGCATACCATTGCTGAGTTTGAATTACCTCAAGCAATAAATTCTTTTTATATTGAAGATACAGATGGAGATGGAGTGGATGAAATTTGGGCGAAAATTGGAAATTCAATTCATAAATTTGTATTTACCGGCCAAATTTTTGAACAAACTTTGATCCGGAATTTTGATAAATATTTTTTCTTAATGGGTTTCTTTAACATAGACAACGACCCTCAATTTGAATTAGTATATACTCATAATTATACATCTTCACATTTTCCCGGTCATGATACGATCAACATCTTTGACACAAAAGATAAGGTCATACAACAGAAAATTGAAGCAAAATTTAGTATTCACCATGCCCAGGCAGGAACAGATCCGGTCTCCGGTAAAAAACTACTTTATACAGTCTTTGAAGGTCAAATAACCGGCTTTGATCCATTGACCGGAGAGGTGATTAAATCCGGAGGTATTCACGACCCCCTGGCATCTTCCCCTCCCTTTATTATTAAAAATATCGATGAGGATCCGGAAGATGAGCTTATTACTTTCAATTTAAGTGGTCAACTGGCCATTCGTAGTATGGACGATTTCAAATTGTTGAACAATGTTAAAAACCAACCGGGTTTCAATGGTGTAAAACAATTTGAACTATTCGATGCCTTCGATGACGACCATATGGATATAGTAGTATCTGATGAAAATGGTGCTATCTGGTTTGCCCTGGAGGAACCCTTAAAGGATGGACAGCTACCATTTGTCGTTAGCAATAATTTGCAACAATTTAACTCAGTATTTCCGACCAACATTCAACCCGTCATATATTTTAATGAGCCAATAGATCCGTTGTCCATCCATACCAATTCCATCACAATTAAAGACGCTGATGGAAATTATTATGAAACAGATTATACATACGATGATACAGATTCTTCACTCACTATCAAAATAATTGATGTTTTACCTGTTAGCAAAAATATAACCCTGGAACTTCAAGGTTTGCTTGATCTCGGTGGTAATCCTTTAGATGGAAATGGAAATAATAAAGCGGATGGTGTGGTCTTGGACAAGTATGTTATTAATTTTAATACCGGTGCGGGAAAAGATTTAAATGGGCCGCTGACTTATGGAGAAGTAAACAATTATTTTAAAATCTGGCAGTATCAAAACATTATTGTACCACTTCATTTCAGAGATACTCTGGATGATATTTCTTCCAATATTCATGAACTTGAATATTTTATAGATGTACCCGGAGTTGCAGGAACAGGAATTAAATTTTGCGAATATTTAAAGCACCGGAATTCTATAGTATTTGACATACAATTGTCCATTGAAACTAAAAATATCGAACCCGGAGTACATACTATTTATTTCCATGCACTTGATGGTGCCGGTAATTGGGGGAATAATTATGAAATCCAGGTTGAAATTATTGCTGCAGGTAGTAGTTGGTATGTACAAGGTGGTAATGGTCTCAGAAATGGAAACGCACCTACCAGTAAGGTTGGATATGTATTTAAAGAAAGATGGTCAGCCGCAATAGATGGGAAAGCCCTTAAAACAGCAGTCTGTGCTGAAGGCAAGATAGTCTGTTATGAAGTCTTGCCCGACGATAAATTGAAAATACGATGTTTTGAGGAGAAAACGGGGCAGATAGTTTGGGAGAAAATAATACATGAAATAGTTGAAAAAGCACTTGGGGCTACTTATGGGATTGGTAATTATTATATAACATATTTTAATGATTCCTCTATTATTAAAACATTATGTCTATCGATAGATGAAGGAAAATCCATTTGGTCATTATCAAGTACAGGTCAGTTGAGTCATTTTTTTCAACCTGTGTATGATAAGGGTGATATTTTCCTGGTTGGCGATGTAAAGGGGGATATTTATTCAATCAATGCAAGTGAGGGATATGAGAACTGGAGTACAAACCTGACTGAAGAATATAATGTAATTGCCGAGGCGCATACCCTGGATGCCCCGGTCATACTAAATGACAGCATATTTGTTTCTTCATCTATTGAAATGTATAAAATAAATAAAAATACCGGTACAATTTTTAACAGTTATTTATTCGGATCCGACCCTTCCGATCAGAGATATAATCCTACTGTAGCAGATAGTTGCAATAATAAATTAATTTGGAGCAGGGGTGATATGTATTATATAGTAAATTCGTGGAATTTGAGGGCTTCAGCTGCTTACAGAACTACTTCAGTCGTTCAACCGGCTCTAAAAGGTGACACATTATTCATAGAAATATGGGGACAAATTTTTGGTTTAAGTACAAGAGATTATAATATAAAATATTTTCAGGATCAACAATACAGAACATACATTTATCCTTTTACCCTCAGTCAAAACTATTTATATGCGTCTTCCCATGACAGCTTGTATGTCTTTGATAACCACAGCGGTCTATTAAAAAACACAATAGGTTATAGCGGCATGGTCTCCTTGACAGATAGCTCAATAGTAATTGTTGACACTATCAGAAATAAAATAACTGTATTACAAAATGATTTGGAGTTATCTCAGGATATTTTACCTGACCATTCTACCTTCTCTGCTACAGCTATTCCCAATCCTTTCTCCGAAAATGTTATGATCCGCTTCAGCATTCCTAATTATTCTACCGGGAAAATCATTTTTTATGACAGCATGGGAAAAAAAATAGATGAAATAAAATCCTTGCATTTCAATAAAGGCATAAATGAATATATTTGGGAAAAACCTGGTTTAACATCCGGCACTTACCTGTACACAATAATTTCAGAGAGCAATATCTTTTCAGGAAAAATGCTTCACATCGAGTATAAATAATACAATATTTTTTCAGAAATGATCTTTATAAAAAGTCATTTGAAATGATGCTACTATGTTATTACTTAATTTCCAGCCCGATGTAAGTTCCGGCCACAATCATGTGCTGGCCATCCTCTTCGACATGAATGAACTATGGGAAGAATATGTGTTCCACCAAATGAAACGTCATCTACCACCCTCCTGCAATATACAGGCCCAGGCACACAAACCATTCTGGACTGCCAAAAACAATCAATCGAAGGCCATCAAACCTGACATCGTCATCACGCATAGCAACACAACCATCATCATTGACACCAAATGGAAACTGCCCGAAAACAACATCCCATCCGACAACGACCTCAAACAAATGTTTGTCTATAATGAGTACTGGAAAGCTGCGACAGCCATCCTTCTATATCCACATTCCACATGGCTGGAAACGCCACAGTATGAACATGGCACATTCAGGACGACACCATCTTATCAAAAGTCAAATGAATTGGTTGATACTCTATCCTTATCGATGCATACATGTGGAGTAATAAAGATTAGTGTGTTGGATGATGGAGGGAGATTGGATAGGAGTATTGGGTGGAGAATTTGGGAATCTATTCAAAATATTTAAACTTAAACAACCCGTTATTAAATAAGTCTTAAAATAAGCTGATGATGCTAATGCAAATAATGATATTAATTTTTCTCTTATTCTATTACTTAAAAATTATCTAGTATTTCTACTTTAAAACGCTTGACTCTTTCGTTTTGATCAGATAATAAAACTATATCTCTCTCCACATAACAAAATGCTAAAATCTCACGGTACCGTCCTATATTCCTTGAGTTTGATGTATACTTAGCAACTCTAATAATTTCACGAATTGAATGTCGATTAACCTCATTCAATTTATCTCCATATTCATTTGTTGCCAATCCAATTTCATTTGACCAGACAAATTTATTTAATAAGGGTAAAATGAGTCCTTTTTTACTTTCTAAAGTTAATTTATCGGAAATCGCAATTTCCC
>JAYUWT010000099.1:0-2229 GCA_043753405.1 Saprospiraceae bacterium
GCATTTTGGATATTTTCTACGGGGTTGGCAGCTAACAAAATGAAATTAGCTTTTCTGCCTGTTTTTATTTCACCAGAGGTGCCAGAGGTATTAAAAAACTGGGATACATTGACCGTAGCCGCTCTGAGTATTTCCCAGTTTGGGATACCTGCATCTGCCCACGATTTCATTTCATGATGTATAGAAAATCCGGGTACATTCATTACCTGTGGCGCATCTGATCCCATGAGTAGGGGTACTTTTTGAAGATATAATTCTTTTAACAGCTTTTGCCGTGCTGATAAAAACTTTAGATATCGATCAGGGGTAAATCCTGCAGTAGATTGCATATTGGATTTACTTTGAAGCCAGGCATATCGGGTACGTGAAGGCATATAACTAAGCTCTTTTTCATTGATCATCTTTTTAGGATCATCTGCAGAAAACCACCTGGTAAATAAGCTCTGGGTGGGTACTATCCAGGCACCAGATTTTTTTATATGACTTACTAATGATTTTATTTTTGATTCGTCTATCAGATCGGTGACATTGAAACCAAAGAATCCGTTTTGACTAATATCTGCCAATGGCGGAGCCAGTACTTCTATCATGCCATCCATATGATCTATCGTCTTCTGTCCACTGGTGGTCGCATGATATATGCCTACTTCTACTGGTACATGGCCGGCAAAATCTATCTTCACTGCTTTGGCTGTTTTTACTACTGCATCATAGACCGGTCGTTTAATACCGGGATGTATCTTGAGAAAATGGTAGCCCTCTTTTTTATATTGTTTTACAAGTCTTTCCGCAGTAGCTTCATCAGGTAATGAATTGCCATTAAGTGATGGGCTCGATGTATAGATCGTCACCGGTGATGGTGTACCTCTGTTAATCATATCTTCTTGTATTCGTAGATGGTATGGTTGACCGAGCATACCACGAAGAGTAGTAACTCCATTTACCAAAAACAAATCAATAGCTTGTCTGAGTAATTTTATATCCCCTAAAGAATCCGGCACCGGAATATGAGCATGCATCTCAGCTAATCCGGGTAATACATATTTTCCCGATCCGTTTATCATAGTTATTTCTTTGGGCATAGAGATTGATTTACCCATGTTTTTAATCAATCCATTTTCAATATAAATGTTTTGATTCTTTAGTATTTGCTTTGATTTGGGATCTATAATATTTACATTGGTGATGGCGAAGTTTTCCTGAGCGATGATTTTTATCATCAGGATATTAAATAATAAGATAAATACTAATTTCATGATTAAGGTTTTTTATGAACAACTAAAACTATGATTTTTCACACAAAGCATACTAAGATCACAAAGAAAGGCCACAAATACTGATTTTATACATTGGGTGATTTTTAACCTGTCTAAAGATAATCAAAGCACCATCAATTTTCCAGCCAATTTTTTTGTTGGGTTTTTTATTGATTTTTCGATTGAGGACAGGAATTATAGATTTAAACATGCTCACTCTTCATCTACATACCAATCTCCATAAATTTTCTCATACTTTTTCGGTGCTGTACATCTCCAGGCTATCAGCAAAGCATCTTTTAATATGATTTTGTCCATGTCTTTGAGATCTATGTTAGTCCAGCCGAGTCTGCCCCATGCATTAGGTACAGCATTTATTTTACCCTTTCCTAAGGATACGAATATGTCTTGGTATTCTTTATTAAACTTCAGTGTGCATCTTTTCTGAGGAGAATTTAGGGTGGCGAATATTTTTTTGTTTACTCTGAATGAAGTGAGATGAAAATGAGGAGCCTCGTCTGTATCAGGAAAAGACAGAGCAATGGCTGCAAATGCTTTTTGCGTAATCATGTACATTCAAAAATAATAAATAATTTAAAAAAGTGTACAGTACTCTTTCAACATTTAAATCTTCCTCCATTTAAAAATGATACAGATGAACAAATGAATTTGATCAAAATATTAATTTCTTGAAGTATTTTGAGTGGTCAACTATAAAATCTATATGAATAGAACTAATCCATCAGAAACCAGTACTCCACCATCACGTGGACCACAAATCTATACCAGCATTGAATCGTTTTTTGCTCCTATAGACAGATTAGGGCATAAATATATATTGGCGCCATTCAGATGGTTTTTAACCCAGTTAGATCCGTTGAGTTATAAGCTGGAAGGCACATGGCTAAAGAAAGTATTGCAAGTAGTAATCTATCCGCTTTTTCTATGGCTTACGTTTGTAATCGGGTTTAAA
>JAYUWT010000100.1:0-2227 GCA_043753405.1 Saprospiraceae bacterium
TTCATTACACCTTATTTTTCAGACTCCTTGATATTAACGCGACATAAAGTCAGCGTTTTTAATCACGTGAACGTTAAGAATCTGTTAACCTGACGTAAAGCAGGTTTAATATACCGTATTTATCATCTAATTAATTAAAAACCAAATCGTTATGAGGAATTTATTACTATTCTTTTCCTTATTGCTCACGACATTGGAGCTTTCAGCCCAAAGAACAGTTTCCGGGAAGATAACTGATCAAAATGGTGAAGCTCTTATTGGAGCAAATATTCAGGTTAAAGGGACATCGATAGGCACGGTGTCTGACTTTAATGGAGATTACAGCATTACGGTACCTGATGGTAACGATGTGCTGATGGCTACTTATACTGGCTATAGTACTCGGGAAATCACCGTAGGTTCTTCAAGCACTGTTAATATTTCGCTTGAAGAAGGAGTAATCCTGGGGGAAACTGTTGTTACTGCATTAGGAATAAGTAAACAGGAAAAATCCTTGGGTTACTCTGTTCAGCAACTTAACGGAGACGAATTGACCGAATCAAATACAACCAGTTTATTAGATGCCCTCTCTGGTAAGGTTGCAGGCTTGCAGGCAATAAGATCGAATGGCAGTGCAGGAGCTCCAACGAGGATTGTCCTCAGGGGCCCAAAAACATTCAATGGTAATAATGAAGCACTTATTGTAGTGGATGGAGTCAGGGTCAACAACTCAGAAAACCATTCTGAGAGGTCATTAGGAGGTGTTTCGAATTCAAATAGGGGTATTGACATCAATCCAAATGATATAGAGTCCATTTCCATACTTAAAGGTGGTGCTGCTTCTGCATTATACGGTGCTGATGGCGCTAATGGCGTATTGGTGATTACTACTAAAAAAGGGAAAAACACGCAGGGAAAAGTGAAAATGGACTTTAATTCCTCCATTTCTTTTGCCGAAGCAAATAAGTTACCCCCACTACAAAATAAATTCGTTCAAGGCACTGGTGGCAATTATCGTGGTCCTGCTACAGGTCAGAGTGGTAGTTGGGGCCCCGCTGCAGATACTATGTTTTGGGATGGGGCAACTAATAACCCATTCGATGTGAATGGAAATTTAGTTGGCCAAAGTAATCCTGCCGCCCAGACCAAATTTGTTCCGTATGATAATTATAATCTGTTCAAAACTGGTATAACCTTTAATAATTATCTGGGTTTTTATGGGGGATCTGATGTCGTTAATTTCAAGATTTCTGCTGGAAATACTTCCGAAGAAGGAATAACTCCAAAAAATACATTTAAAAGGACTAATGTAGGAGCTTCGCTGGGTACTAATCTGATGAATAATAAATTGCATTTGAATGTAAATTCCAACTATGTCAATTCTGCCGGTAGAAGAATCCAACAAGGATCAAATATATCAGGCTTGATGCTTGGTTTATTGAGAACGCCCATTTCATTTGATAACAGTAACGGTCATGGAGCAGATGCTGTTGACTTTAGAGACGCTATTTATCAACCTAATGGTGTACAGAGAAATTATCGCGGTGGGGGAGGTTATGATAATCCATTTTGGGTAATCGTCAATAATCCATTCAATGACAATGTGAACAGAATACTCGGATCGTTTAATGGTTCCTACGATTTTAGCAAATGGTTTACTTTGGGAACAAAAATCGGAGTCGATAATTATTCAGATAACCGCGTTCAGTCATTCGAACTTGGATCACGCTCATTCCCCAGCGGAAGAATATTTGATGATACCTATATTTACACTAATACAGATTGGTATTTATCGGGTTCTGGAAATGGATCACTGTCTGATAATTTAACTTTAGACTATAATATTGGAGGTAATTTATCTAAAACCAATGTAGTAAATAATTACACTCAGGGTGATGGCTTTAGTTTTCCTGGATTTCCAAATCTGGCGAATGCATCAACCATTTCAACAGTCAAAAGCTTAGGAAAAACTAAGTCAGCATCCCTATTTGCCAGTGTATCTGTAGGTTTTAATGATGTATTATTCTTAAATGTAACCGGAAGACAAGACTGGCTATCTACTTTAATTGATCCGGCCAAAGAGTTTAATCTTGGAGATATTTCTGTTTTC
The DNA here is from genome assembly GCA_043753405.1 of Saprospiraceae bacterium. Classification (GTDB taxonomy): domain Bacteria; phylum Bacteroidota; class Bacteroidia; order Chitinophagales; family Saprospiraceae; genus Parvibacillus. The sequence continues at coordinate 2,090 of JAYUWT010000100.1, forward strand.
TATCCATCTGCTTCGCTTGGTTTAGTTTTTTCTGAATGGCTTGGAACAGATTTTATCAATTTTGGGAAATTGCGATTATCCTATGCTGAGATTGGCGCAGGAGCTCCAGGTGCCTATTTAACTTCCACGACATTTGTT
>JAYUWT010000101.1:0-5476 GCA_043753405.1 Saprospiraceae bacterium
AAAGAAAGTGGACTTTGGCATTGAGAAGAATAAAAAAAGAAAACTAAGGAAACAAAAAATAAGGTCCTTATGGTCATAAGTTTAAGTTAGTATTTGATAAACTTTAAAAATTGGTCACCGATTGCCACAAAATAAATACCGGGCTGTAAATTGGAAACTAAATATGTATCAGATTCTGAATCCAGTTTATATTTTTTGCCATTGACATCAAACACAACTAATTTTCCTGAATAACGTTCACCTATCTCATTAGTGACACTCAGAATACTATTGGTATTGTTTGGATAAACTAAAAAACGGGTCCTGTCCATTTTTTTCACTGCAACGACTTTTGATAAGCTTTTCTGGGCATTTTTGTCAACTTGCAGAATGCGGAAATAATTTATACCTCTGATATTTCTTTGATCCTCAAAACTATAGGTATTGGATTGAGCCCCATTGACATATATTTTACCAATTTCAACCCAATTGGTCTTATCAAGGCAGGATTCTATCTGAAAATATTCTACATTCAATTCTGAGGAGGTGATCCACCTTAACAAAATAGAATTTTTATACTCCCAACCTTCAAAAGAGATCCATTTAAGGGGCAATAGAATGTCTTTATCTTTGCTGATATTCGTTTCATCGATCCTGACTGCAGCATTCTGACCATTTCCGGCGTCTATGGTCATTCCGTCATTGGTTATAGCGACAGAGATCGTAAAATTGTCAATTTCATTGTTACCCACTTTATAGTCTGAATCCATCTGCATCACAACATAGATCCACACGGCTTCATTTAATGGAATATTTAAATTACTATTTTGAAATAAATTATTATCAATGGCATCTCCTTCATCATTGCCATAAAGGATGCCACCAAAATTTTCATCTCCACTGAATTCAAAAGGCAGGGAAGCAGATTCATAATATAGTTTGAACGCTTCATTAGAAATAGTTTGGCCTTCTTTAGCAGTTCCTTTGTTAATGATCCTTAGTCTGGTGAGTATATTGCTTTTACTGGCAGGGTCAATTCTGAATGCTCCTACGAGATATTTAGAATTATCACCAAGTACTTCTTCAGAAAGATTCGGATATAGTTGTGTTTGAACATCAAGGATATTAAATTCTCTTGAGTTATAACCGATGTCACCCAAAGGGCTGTATACATCATCACAATTTAAAGCAAAAACCCCCGAAACCAATTTACTCCCAGTGGACCAGGTAGAACTTAAGGTCCTATTTGGATAAAAAGCTTCGGTTAATTGTTCCTGGCTTTGGTCTCCTATGCACGACCAGCCGTTTTGATTAATAGTATTTTGAGTATAAACTTCTTTTTGCCCTGAAGGATTTGTGACTTGGTGCTTAATAGTAAGGGATTTGACATTTGTGAAATTTCCCCTGTTCAATGTTGTATATATTGAAGCATCTTTTTCAATAAATCCGTATACCCCCAGTCCGCCGGAAGTTCCAATATAAGGGCTTTGTGCCTCACATACAGATCCTAAAGCAAGGACAGTAGCAAAAGATAAAAATACAAATCGAACCATACTATTATGATTAAGCGAAGTAAAGTTAATGATTACCGGGGTATTATTGGGACATTTTTTATAAAATTCCGGAGTATTAACACTTGTGTCATCCCGTAGCAAATGTGGGTTGTGCAGATGGTTTAAGATTGGCCCTGGATAAAAGAAGAATTCCGGCAATAAAAAATATGCCCAAAGCGATGATACTGTTTCTCATTCCACCCGTAATCATCTCGATAAAGCCAAAACTGAATGTACCAAGTAGTACGGATAACTTGTCCACCACATCATAAAAACTGAAAAAACTGGTGGTCTCACCCTCATAGGAATATATCAGTTTTGAATAGGTAGATCGGGACAAACTCTGGATACCCCCCATCACTAAACCAACAAATGAAGCCAGGATATAAAATTGTAATTTTGTCACAACGAGATAACCGATGATGCAGATCAGGATCCAGATACACAACATGAAGATAAGAGCAAACTTATTTCCCTTCCATTTGGATAATGCAGAGAAAATAAAAGCACCTCCGATCGCCACTAATTGCAGGATAAGAATAAGAATGATCAATTCAGAGGTTTCAAAGCCAAGCTGTTTTTCAGCAAAAGCTGCAGCCAGCAACATAATTGTCTGGACACCGGCATTGTAAGAAAAAAATGCGATCAGATATCTTTTGACATTTGGCAAATGTTTCAGTTTATACCATACATCTTTTAATATCCACATACCTTGCGCGATCTTGGATCTGTTAAGCAGCAATTTATAATTTCCAGGCAGGTAATATAATGGGATAATGGCAAATCCGATCCACCAGATCCCTACCATAATAAAACTGATCCTGACCGCCATTTGCACCGTTTCAATATTGAAATACCCCGGATTTTGGATCATAGCCAGGTTGACAAGCAAAAGCAGAACACTACCAAAATAACCCATCGAAAATCCCCTGGCAGATAAGCTGTCAAATTTATCTTCCGTCGTGATCTCAGGCAGAAAAGCATTGTAAAATACATTACTGCCTATGTATCCGATCATAGCTAAAATGAAGGCCAGGATCCCCAACTGTATATGCACCATTCCATCAAAAAAATAAAGTACCATGCAACTTGTAGATCCTAAAAGTGAAAACAAGAGCAACATCATTTTTTTATTATTGGCACTATCAGCAAATCCTGAAACAAAGGGCGATAGAACTGCAACAAATAAATATGCTGCCGCAAGCACATAAGCATACAAAGAACTATTGGACATGGTGACACCGAAAATAGTAATAATATCGTCAGTATTCTTTAAAAAATAACTGGGAAATACAGCCGCAGTAATCACTAAAGCAAAGGCGGAGTTTGCCCAATCATAATATGTCCATGCCGTGGTTGCTTTCATATGCGATGAATTTATTTATTAGTTCCGAAGGTAATAAAATTGAGAAATTTTGGAGTATTAAATGTTATTTTACTAAATATGAAGATTTAACCTTCAAATATCATTTATGGTCTTTGTGTCTCTTTATTTTTTCTTTGTGAAATAGCTGAAAAGTTAGGAAGTTAGGAGGTTAGGAGGTTAAGATGTTAAGAGGTTAGGAGGTAAGAGGTTAAAGGGTTAGAAGGACTTATAATTTATAATTTATCATTTATAATTAATCATTTATCATTTATCATTAACGCGCCTCTCTATTTTATTTTGTTACCCTTTTTATTTGATTTATCTTTATCCATTAATGAAAACATGTATGATCATAGTGATCATAAATATATAATTTGAAAAATGATAGATAAGAAAAGTTGGAAAGACCTCCTCAAGATGGCCAAATCAGGTGTTTCAGATGCTCAGGTGGAGGTTGGTGATTATTTGACTGATGGATGGCAGGACGATAATGGTGTAGTTATTGTCAAACAAGATGAAAACCAGGCCTTTGACTGGTATTATAAAGCCGCAGCTCAAGAAAATGAAGAAGGTATCTCCCGTATGGCCTACTGTTTATCAGAAGGAATAGGTTGTAAACAAGACAATGAAGCTGCTATTAAACTTTATAAACAGGCACTTGTCATGGGCAATAGTGTTGCAGCATATAATTTAGGAACCTTTTATAGAGACGAAGGGAAGTACAAAAAAGCATTTAAACACTATAAACTTGCAATGCAAATGGATGGTGCATCCTATTCATTTAAGGTTGGACTTTGCTTATATTATGGAATTGGAACGGCTGTGGATAAGAAAAAAGCGATCAAACATTTCAAAAAAGTTTCAATGGACGATTATGAATACCATACACCATATGAAGTGGACGAGGCCAATTTGTATCTTGGCTTTGCCTACCTCCAGGGGGAAGGAGTCCGCAGATCAATAAAGAAAGCTAAAAAGTATTTTGAACTTGCCAATCTTGAAGAAGAACATGAAACAGCAAGGGAGATGTTATTATTGATCGGTCAACTGGATACCGAACCTGCTCTGCTATCGTAAAATGGTCAAAGTGTGGTCTTCTGTGCATACAAAGTTTATTATACTATTTTTTTGCTTTTAGTATTAAAGCAGGTACTTTTGCTTTTTTTTAAATCTAAATTTTATTAATGTCAGTCAGAGTAAGATTCGCACCTAGTCCCACCGGAGCTTTACATATAGGGGGTATTCGTACTGCTCTTTATAATTATTTGTTTACTAAAAGGCACAAAGGTCAGTTTATATTAAGAATAGAAGACACCGATCAAAACCGGCTGGTAGATGGAGCAGAAGATTATATCAGCGAATCACTTAAATGGGTTGGCCTTATCCCGGATGAGGGCCCGGAACTGGGTGGCGAATATGGTCCTTACAGGCAAAGTGAACGGTTGGATATTTATAAAAAATATGCTCATCAATTATTAGAGGAAGGTAAGGCATATATGGCATTTGATTCCCAGGAATCTCTTGAATCAGCACGTACACAAGCAGAAGCTGCAGGTGGTGCATTTTTATACAGCGCGTCAAACAGGATGCAGATGTCCAATAGTGTGTCCATGACCACAGATCAAATCGAAGAGGCAAATAAAGCGGGTATTCCATATACTATAAGGCTGAAAGTGGAGCCGGATCAGGATATAAAATTCCTGGATGCAGTTAGGGGTGAAGTTTCATTTCAATCCAACGGTCTGGATGATAAGGTGCTCATGAAAGCTGATGGTTATCCGACATACCACCTTGCCAATATTATTGATGACAAGCTAATGAAGATCACGCATGTGATTCGCGGGGAGGAATGGTTATCAAGTACAGCCCATCATATCTTATTGTATAGGGCTTTTGGATGGGAAGAGGACAGGCCTTTATTCGCTCACCTGCCCTTGATATTAAAACCAAGTGGTAAAGGAAAATTAAGCAAACGGGATGGTGATAAGTTGGGGATTCCGGTGTTTCCCCTGACCTGGGACCGGGAAGGGCAAGAGACCCTGCATGGCTTTCGTGAGGCAGGATTTATGCCTGGAGCTGTAATAAATTTTCTGGCACTGTTGGGATGGAATCCCGGCACAGAACAGGAATTAATGTCCCGGGAAGAATTGGTGGATATGTTTTCACTTGAAAAAATTGGAAAATCAGGCAGCCGTTTTGATTTTGACAAAGCCAAATGGTTCAATCACCAATATATCATGGCAGCTTCATCTCAGGAATTATTTTATTTAGTGGGCACCCAATTTGTTGAGGCAGGTTATACTTTTGATGAACATACTATGTGGGAAGTCATAGGACTTATCAAAGAAAGGGTTACCAATATAAATGACTTTCTTCCGATGAGCAAATATTTCTTTGAAGAGGTATCAGAATATGAACTGGAGCCGGTCATAAATAAATGGAATGTACAGGTGGCAAATACATATAAGGCCATCGCAAAAAATCTGGAAGTTTTAAGTCCATTTAAAGCGGCAGAAATCGAAACATCCATAAAAGAAGAAATAAATAAACACGAGATAAGTTTCGGCGCTATATTTCC
>JAYUWT010000102.1:0-2224 GCA_043753405.1 Saprospiraceae bacterium
TTTTTCTTTTATTGGGTCTATCAGTGCCCCGGGCCTGCTTGCCTTATTTTTCTTTTCGCCCTCAGAGAATTTATGAATATAACTAAGTATTTGATTGATCTCTTCATCTTTTAACTGAGGAAATGGTGTCATATACTGTTTATACTTTTTAAATTGCTCGGTGGCCCGCGCATCGCCACTGTTGATTACAGCTATCGGGTTTTTAATGAATTTTACCAGCCATTCTTTATCGACTTGGTGGGTGATGCCAGAAAGATTAGGACCTATATTAGTTTCTTCAAAACTATGACAATTAGCACAATGTGTAATGAATAGATTTTGGCCTTCCTGTATAGTGAGCTCATCTTGCAGGTATTTGTGGGCCTTGGGTTTCGATGACTCCACATCATTCTTGCATTTAACAAGGGTCAATAAGGCAAGTAAGGCGATGCACGTGCCGGATGAAAATTTTATAATCATGATTCAGATAAACAGGAGGCTACAAAATATTATAAATATTCCACTTTTACCAGATTCAATCTCAAAGATCGCTGAGAAGGCACTATAAATGTATTAGAAGAAACCTGCAACGCATCTCTAAATCTCAATTGTAGCCGCACGTATTCAGTACTGAGCACACTTTTTCGTTGATACTGGCCATTGCCTTGTACTATATATTCGCTAACTGTATTTTCAGCACTGATTTCATCATTGTATATAAGCCTTAATTTGGATGGATTTTTAAAAAGAAAGAATGAAGAATACATACCATCATCATCATGCGAATATTGTTTTTTGTGCAATACATCCGACCAATCAAGACTACCATCCTTTGAGATAGAAAACAGGGCCATATCTTCGTAATAATAATCTACCAGCAGAGGCGCTCTGAAACCATATGGACTATTAAATCCTCTATTGGGAGCGCCACTATAAGTAGCTCTTCGTTCGTACTCCTTTTTTATTTCAGTGATCAATAACATACCACCATCCTGCCTGAGAGCAATATCGGTTACCTGCAATTGATTAAACTCGTTTTTATCCTTAGATCTTCTTTTTATTTCCTCATCAAATTTAGCTTCAAATGGAAAAGCATTTACTTTTTCTGCTGCACCGGGTTTTAATACATGCTGCACAAAATAAATTCCTTCGGCTTTACTTAAGTTTTTTTGTGTGTAGATACCACCACCGATTAATTGTTTATTGACATTATCATACACAAATTTGCTGTGAAAACTTACCAATCTGAATACCGGGATCACATAGGCTATATTGGATTCTGTGTATATATTAAAACTATGAACTTCAAATATGTGTTTATCTTTTTTTGATCTGAAATTATTCTTTTCAAATACTATGATATAATCTCCGGTATTGGTCACCAGCATACTTCGAAAATCATCTTTAAGATCAGTTTCTTTAAAAAGTATAGTGCGATTATAGAGTGTTTTCCTTTCCCTGATGTCATATAGGGCCACCCTAAGCTCATGCTGTTCATGTACTGAGAAAAACAATATTTTAGACTTATCTTCTGACCGGGCTACTTTGATGTCAGGGTTAAAAATCATACTCTCATAGACCTTTACGGTATCCGCACTTATTATAGTTCCTCTTGAATTAATCTGGTCAGCCTGGATATAATAATCTCCTTTGCTCCGGTAGCTATACATTACAAAGAATGAAGTGTCGCGAGGAATAGTGGCCAATATGGTACATCCTTTATCGCTCAGAGTGACCTCAATATCTTCTTTGTGTTTTAGATTATTATCAAATGTCTTGATTTCATATTTATTGCCTCTATCTCTGAATAGTATCACCAGGCTATCAACTTTACCTACCAGGTCATAGGACAAATCATTTCGTAACTGAATTTCATCAGACACAGTTACTTTTTGGCCAGAAATAATTGCAAAGGAGGCAATGCTAAGAATAAAGACCAATAATAGCCTTTGGAATAGTATAGAAACTTTAAATAGATTCATTTCTTAGTCTCCAAATATATGGACTTTTGAGAAGTGAGATGATTTCAATTTGTTATTGAAGTGTGGCCTTTATCGAAGCAGAATTTAGGTATAATTTTTAAACTCCACAAACCTTACTTTATCAAAGTATAATTCTTAAACCCGCCAATTTTTTTACCCTTAAATATAAAATTTTCGATTAAAGTCAATATTTTATATTTCCAGTTTTCGTGCTTCAAATTAGACCGATTTAATACCCTTGGTCCCGAATACCTAAGTAGGTG
>JAYUWT010000103.1:0-15334 GCA_043753405.1 Saprospiraceae bacterium
GAATAAAAGCCATCGCTTCTTTGAAATCGGCTAATTTGAAGTTCCGTTCCAATTTGTTATTATTTTCTTTCCACACGATATTTAAATTATAAATGATAAATGGTGAATTATAAATTATTCAACACCAATTCGAAGTGATTAGTCAAAAGTCTGGTGAATAATTATGTAGTGCGCGAGCTAATGCGCCAACATGCTAAAGCGCCAAAGCGCTTCCTACATTTTCTTCTTTCTTTCCCAATGGTTCTGTTCATTGATATCCTCGACAATGTTTTGATAATTCTGGTAGCGGATATCGTTGATTTTACCGGTTTCTAGCCCTTCTAGGACAGCACAACCCGGTTCATTGGTATGGGTGCAGGTACCACCGAAGCGACATTCGTCAGACAGCACAAAAAATTCCCTGAAATTGTGGGCGACATCCATCGGAGTGAGATTATTGTATGAAAGAGTTTTGATCCCGGGAGTGTCGATAATCGAACCGCCCTCTTTTAATTCGAACATTTCGGCAAAAGTGGTGGTGTGTACCCCTTTGCCACTGTATGTAGAGATCTGCTTGGTCTTCAGATGGAGATGGGGAAACATCGCAGTGACAAGACTGCTTTTGCCAACGCCTGATTGACCGCCCACCAGGGTTGTTTTGCCGATAAGGATATCCTTTAATTCGTTAACTCCTGTAAGATCCATTGCAGAAACTGCGAAAGTCTGGTAACCTATGGATTCGTACAATTCCCTGAAATAATTCATGACGAGCATCGATTCTTTATCGTAGATATCGACCTTATTAAACACGATGATCGCAGGAACATCATGAGGTTCAGTCATGAGCAAATACCTGTCTATAAATCCTGGTTTAAGTGATGGATCCTGCACGGTGACAATGACCAATGCCTGGTCAATATTGGCAGCTATGAGATGGAGATGGTGTTTCATGCGGGGAGACTGCCGTACTATGTAGTTTCTGCGGGGTTCTATTGTTTTTATAATTCCCTGTCCTTCTGCTCCTTCATTCTCATAAGTGACAATATCACCTACCGCGACAGGATTGGTCAATTCAAATTCTTTTAAACGGAACTTGCCCAGGATACGGCATTCGATATAACTGTCATCCTCTGCCTTGACGGCATACCAACTACCCGTGGACTTTGTGACGATACCTTTCAAGCCTGGGGAATTGGAGTAGAGGCAGCATGGACTGCAGCAGCAATTTCTTCTATGAGTGAGGGTTCTTTTTCAATTGCATTGCCCACTACGATCACGTCAGCTCCCGATTCAGCCGCAAGACGGGCACTTGCATGATCCCTGATCCCACCACCTACGATGAGCGGCGATGATATAACATTGTTTACTGCGGTGATCATTTCAGGGCTTACTTGATTGAGCGCTCCACTACCGGCATCCAGAAACATTAATTTTAAACCCAGCATTTCGCCTGCCATGGCTGTGCAAGCAGCTATATCGGGTTTGTTGGAGGGAATAGGTTGTGTATTGCTTATATAACTTACTGTGGTTTTGACCCCCCCGTCTATGAGCAAATAGCCTGTAGGTAAGATCTCCAGAGGGCTGAACTTTAGATAGGGAGCCGCCAGAACATGATTACCTATCAATAATTCGGGATTTCTGCCTGAGATTAAAGACAGGAATAATATTGCATCAGCTTTATAACTCAATTGGTATGAATTGCCCGGAAATAAAATAGTTGGTATGTCACAAGCTTCTTTGATAGCAATAAGACTTTTATCCAACATATCGCTTACCACAAGGCTACCTCCTATGAAAAAATAATCCACGCCGGCATCCAAAGAAGTTCGTAAAACCTTGTCCATATTGGATAGGCGCAGTTTATCGGGATCGAGCAGGACTGCAAAACGTTTTTTGCCATTTTCTTTGTCGATGACCATTTGCTTGTGGATATCTCTCAGGTACATATGTTTTCTTTCCGTTTAGGATTTGCAATGAATTTGAACAGAGGCGGAGGATGCAAATTCAATTAGATATACTACAAAAGTAAGAAAAAAGATTTATCACACAGAATGTTAAGATAGATTAATGAAATAGCATTGATTTTGCTTTAGGTTTCCTTAGTTATAATTCTAAATAGTATTTAAATTCTTGATAATGAGTTAAAAAAATTGTTGAACTTTGTATATCAGGCAGCGGAAATGGATTTTCAACAGTCTTATATAGATAACATAGATAAATAGTTATAAAAATACAATTATGATGAAATTATTAAACTTACAAAACTTGATCTGTGTGATTCTTTTTGTCATCACAGGCATTAACACTTCTTTTGGAAGGACGATAATTGCTGCAGACGACCAGCCAACTTGTATTGTGTCTATCCAGTCATGGGAAGTACCCAATTCAGGGATGATTGGACTTTATGCAGATCTTGAATCCTGCAATTCCAATAATTTTCAACTAAGTTTTGAATGGAGTACCGGAGATAGTTCACAATATATAGAGGTAGCTGGTCCGGGCAATTATTGTGTAACGATCACAGCAACTTTGCTTGGCACCACTATTGTAGAGACCTATTCAGGATGTCAGGATATCACGGAACCCTGCAGTGTGAGCATCGTAATGACAGAGGATACGTTATCTTATACCAGTTATGGAAGTCCTGTAACCGGTACTTTATGGAGCACAGGCGAGACTACACCAAGCATAATTATAAATGGAATTGGGACCTATTCAGTGACCCTGACCCATGAAGATGGCTGCATTTCTGAAGGTGCCATTGTTATGCCGGATACCTTTTGTTATGCTTTTATTCAGGAATTCACAGATCCGGCAGGCAATAATTATCTGGAAGCTATCGGAGATCCAAATACGCTGTATACGGTAGTCTGGTATATCAATTCAATTACTTCCACCGGACCAACTATAGAGATCACAGAAGAAGGCACTTATACTGCTGTGTTGACTTATGAAAACGGGTGTATAGCAATAGTGTCCGGTTATTATGGCCCAGCCGGATTATGTTATGCCTACATAATAGAAACTAATAGTGGTCAGGGTTCTGTCTTGTTATCCATTCAGGGTCAATATGGCGAGCTGGCCACCATTCAGTGGACCGGATATATAGATCCGAACAATGTTATAGATCTGGGTGAAGAGCCAACTATCAATATTTTCCAGGCCGGACAATACTGTTTTGAAGCTACAAATACAGAAGGTTGCGTTTTTTCAAATTGCATCTATATTGATTCACTTTTTATCTGGCCCGACTCATTCTGTTATGTTTGGATCAATACAAGTATAAATAGCGATAATTCGATCACCCTTACAGCAGTGCCCAGTCAGAGTGGGGGTATGTTGGCATGGTCAAACGGTGCTACTGGAAATTCAATAATTGTGCCCCCTGATTTGGGATATTATTGTGTGACCTATTCCAATGATTCAACCAACTGCGAATTTATCAGTTGTATTTCTCTGGGCGAAGTAGGCTGTGATGTATGGATCACGGAAAGCCAGGGGGGCACTACAGATATATTACTGACAGCAAACTCAAGCACTTCGGGTACGTATCTTTGGTCCACCGGAGAAACAACTCAGTCCATTTTTGTTTCAGTGGATGGTACCTACACAGTGACATTTTCGGATAATAACGGTTGCATAACAACAGCTAGTATCGACATTGATATCGATCCTTTGAATTGCAATTACACCATTAATATTGCCATTGATACTATCAACGGGTTGGCATCTTATGTGGTAGACACCGCCAACCTACTGGGCACGTACTTCTGGTCAGATGGCACATTGGGACCTATTCTAATAGGTTTTGATCCAAATGAAGCATATTATTTATTCTACACCGGTGTAGATGGCTGTGTGATCACTGTATATGCAGGTCCTGGAAATCCATCAGATTCAACAGGTTCAGGAGATGGCAGTATAAATGGAATCGTTTCTGAAGATCCGGATGGCTTGGCAGGAATTATTCAGAAGATCCTGGTTAGAAACGGAGAAACACCCATGTCCGGAGCTGCAGTTCAACTAAAGGATTGGAATGGACATGTAAAAACAAAGATAACCGGAACTGATGGATTCTATAATTTTGACCAACTTGCATATGGTACTTATGAACTGCTTTTCATAGCTCCGGGGAGAATACCCTATGTAAGGACAATAGTATTAACTGACGCGGATCACAACTTTACAATAAATGTAACTGTGGGTCAAAATTCAATCCTTAAGAGATCCAGAATCAAGGAGGAGACTTTAACGATCTATCCAAACCCGGCTTATGAATTCATTAATGTTGAATTGCCTGTAGGAGTTGGAAATACTGAAATAAGGGTTTTTGATACTTCAGGTCGGCAGGTAATGATTACTAAATCAGATACTTTCGGTCAGGTTAAGATGGACATTAGTGTCTTGATTTCGGGCATTTATACGATAAATATAGTTTCCGGTAAAAATGTATTTACAGGAAAGCTCGTGAAGATCTGATCTTACTCTATTTTTTTTAATGCTTATATAAATTAAGGGGTCATCAACGGATGGCCTCTTTTTTTTTGCCAAACTTTTAATAAAATAAATGTGGTCAATAAATAAGAGACAACCAAGAATTATCATATTTGAATTAAAGAGAATCAAATTTAACAAAAACTTTGCACCCTGCATCATACCAGCTCTCTCCTTTTTCAATGAAAATGATTTCAACTTTCGAATTTTCGCCGATCCAGCCGATACCGTATAACGTTGGGGTTTTCCTGCCGTATTTCTTATTATATATGTCCCCCATATCAATCGAAAGATTGTTTATTACAGCGTAGATAGCTGCCAGCACAAGACCCCTGGGATCATCATCTGGGTGAAGGTACTTAAACAGACCGAGTTGTTCATATACACTGCTTTGTTCAGGGTTGTCACTGGTTATGCTTTCGCTCTCTTCATCATTATCGTATACGATATCTTCAGGCATCTTAGGGACGCCGTACATCTCAGAAATCCTGTGAAAGGCCACTTCTGCCTGCTCTTGCAGAGAAATCGGCATTTCCTGGATTTCGACCAGAACATCAGACAAAACCTTGTCTGAGTCTATCCATTGTTGTATCTCATTATGTGGGGTGTGGTCTTTTCTCATATTATTACGTTTTTTATCTATATGTAATAAATGTAATTTTACCGCTTTTACACGATGACATCTATATCATTCAGAATACTTAAGTAAATAAGCTCCCCTTTTTGAAAGATCTATTAAGGAATAAAAAGATTATATTGGTTTAGTACCTTTTATATATTTAAAATACAACTGGAATTTAGGGTTTCTTAACCAATGACTTCTGTTCCAGTTGTGACACAAAATCTTGGCTGATCTATTCCCAACGCGATTCATTTATTTTTATAAAATCAACACCTATGCAACCTTGACTATCTATTTCATTTTTCTTATCTTCAGATACAAAATATCCCAAGGCTCCAGGACGGATTGGTTTCAGAGATAAAAAATCTATACCACAATCCGGCTTTATTGCTATTTTTTCAATAATTAAAGGTTTATGGTTAGGCCATCCGACAGATATGGCATCTTTTATGTTTTGTTCCCATGTGTTTAAAAAGTCGGCAAGAGTATTGAATTTTATTTCTTTTATAATTTTATCTTGACCAATTTCAGTGTAGCCAATTGTAGATAAATTCACATCCAAAAAACTATAATCTGAGCGGTAGGGATTCATTATCCAAAACTGATCATATTCATCCTCTTTGACATAGATTTTAGTGGGCAAAAATTCAACACCTTTTGAGTTTCCTAAAGAAAGTATACTTTTTAGCTTGTCTGAAACAAAATATTGATGGCTTAATCCATTGACTGACATACAATCTGTAAGTTTAGCCTTTTTATCAAGTATACCAAATGGTACCTTGGTATCTGAATCAGATTTGGTATAACTAAGCATACCCAAATATTTTGGATCATTAATAGTACCTGGAACAATTAACTTAGAAATTTGTGGTGAACATCCAACCACCTTTCTTTCAATACTGTAATACATTCTATAATACTGCATAACATTGTTATAATCTAAATTTTACAAAACTATGTTGTCAATGTTATAATTATCACCTAAATTATAAAGCCAAATAATATAAAAAATAATTCGTCTATTACTAACTAATAATTACTAAGTGTTTGATATTTCATTCAGAATAACTATATTTGTCTGTAATATAAGACAATAATTAACAATGGCGACAAAAAAGCAAATTGTTTTTCCAAAATATAATATGCTTTTGGAGCAGATGGGTGAAAATATAAAGCTAGCCCGTAAGCGACGAAAATTAACCACTGTCCAGGTAGCCGAACGAGCAGGTATTGCGCGGTCTACATTGTACCTTATCGAAAAGGGAGGTTCCGGTGTGACCATGGGCGCCTATTTTAATGTCTTGCGAGTATTAGGTTTGCAGGAAGACGTATTAAAGTTGGGAGGTGATGATGATTTCGGAAGAAAACTACAGGATTTGGAATTATTGAAATAAGGTGATGGTACAAAATAAATCCAACATTTACGTTTACGCCCATTGGAAAGGGATGCCAGAACCCAAAATTATCGGGATTCTGACAGCACATTTTGCAAAAGGTAAAAAAGCTTTTAGTTTTGAATATGATAAAGATTGGATAAAAACTGAACAACAACGACTATTAGATCCTGATATTCAATTCTTTTCAGGGCCGCAGTTTCCCAATAATAATGCAAATTTTGGAATTTTTTTAGACAGTATGCCAGACACCTGGGGGCGCACTCTAATGAAAAGACGCGCTTTACAACTAGCTAAAGAACGCAATGTAAAAGCACCAACATTATACGATATCGATTACTTGCTTGGCGTATATGATAAAAGCAGGATGGGCGCCTTACGATTTAAAACAGAAATAAACGGCCCATTTTTAGATGACAATAATCAAATACCCACTCCTCCTTGGACATCTATCAGAACGTTGCAACAGGCAGCAAACCATTTAGAAGAGGATAAGGATTCCGAAGATGCAAAAAAGTGGTTAGCAATTCTAATAGCTCCGGGTTCATCTTTGGGAGGGGCCAGACCTAAAACAAATATTTTAGATGAAAAAAAGGAAATGTGGATTGCAAAATTTCCATCCAAAAATGATCTTATTGACAAAGGGGCCTGGGAATTTCTGGCATATAAATTAGCTATAGATGCAAAAATCACGATGGCTCAGAGCAGAATTGAAATTGTGACAGGAACGTATAACACCTTTTATACCAGGCGTTTTGACAGGGATAAAGGAGAACGTATACATTTCGCCTCAGCTATGACTATGACGGGAAACAGTGAAGACAAGATCCGCGATAATACTGCAAGTTATCTGGACATAGCTGACTTTATTCAGACTTACGGTGCACATGTCGAAGAAAACCTTCATCAATTATGGCGAAGGATAGTTTTTAATATTACGATTTCCAACTGTGATGACCATTTACGAAATCATGGATTTATCCTGACCAATAATGGTTGGAATTTATCGCCGGCCTACGATCTGAATCCGTCAATAGATAAAGACGGATTAGCTCTAAATATTGACATGGATAGCAATGCCCTTAATTTAGAATTAGCTCAAAGTGTCGGAGAATATTTCAGATTGAATAAAGAGCAAATGGGTAAAATCATTGGTGAAGTGACAAGAAGCGTGGTTCAATGGCAGACAGTCGCTAATAAAATCGGAATTTCAAAATCAGAACAAGAATTAATGAGCAGTGCATTCCATCTGTGATAAGCAACCAGTGGCAACGACCAATTGTTTGTAAAATAAAAATTAATTGAGCTGCTAAAGATGATATCTATAAACAAAAAAAAAGACAGACTTTGCAGTCTGCCTTCTTAAATCTTACAATTTACAAGGTATTATTTACCTGAAGCAACTGTATCAGAAAGGCTTTTTCCTGGCTTAAATCTGGCAACTTTTTTAGCTGCAATTTTGATTTCATTACCAGTTCTAGGGTTTCTACCAGTTCTTGCACTTCTCTTAGAAATAGAAAAAGTACCGAAACCGATAAGAGTAACTTTATCACCTTTTTTCAAAGCACTTGTAATTGCTTTAATAGTAGCATCCAGTGCTCCACCAGCTTGTGTCTTAGTGATTTTAGCTGAATCTGCAATTTTGCTAATCAAATCTCCTTTGTTCATGATTGATTGTTTTAGTTATTATTAAAATTTATTTTGCAAAGATATCGCATTTTTCAATATATTTTACTTTTTATAAAAAATATTTTTTTCTGTAGGGCGCATTACTATTATGATTATGGTATAATACCCACACTAAACCTAATTAAATAGCAGAAGTCAGCAGTTCTAAGCACCGAATAAGCAGTCACTATAAGGATGACATAGGATTAAATATTTCCACATATGAAAAGTTTTAGAAAAATATATTAAATACTTAAAAGTTTATTTTATCTTTGCGCTCCATTATATTAAATTCTATTCTAAACATATATATTCATGGCACATCATAAGTCATCTTTAAAAAGAATCAGACAAGAAAATAAAAGACGTATCCAAAACAGATATTATAAAAAATCTACGCGAACGTTGATCAAAAAACTTAGAGAATTGACTGAAAAGTCTGAAGCATCGACATTATTGCCTAAAGTGATCAGCATGGTTGACCGGTTAGCCAAAAATCATAACATCCACAAAAACAAAGCCGCTAACCTTAAAAGCAGTCTCACTAAACATGTAACTGCGATCTAAGAGTATCGTTTTTAAAACATAAAAGCCGGATGACTGCAGCGTTATCCGGCTTTTTTTATAATCTTGTTTTATGATCTTATTTCCAATCCCACTTTTCTTTAGTGCCTCTTCTCAAATAACCTTTTATCACTGAACTTAACATCAGATCTTTTCAAACATGGTATAGGTGATCTTCTTACCATCAGCTAGATGTTGTTGCTCATAGAAGGTCAATAAATGTGTGTCCGGTGTAGGCATAACATCACCATAAAAGTCAGCAGTGCTCTCCAAAATACGATAATCTTTTCTTTCTGATAACACTTCCTGCGTAAAAGCGTACAAGGTAGGATCATCCGTTTTAAGGTGAACGATGGCTCCAGGTCTCAGGATGCCAAGATATCTATCCAGAAATGGATGTGACGTAAGTCTTCTGTTAGACTTGCTGTCCCTCAGAAAAGGATCAGGAAATGTGATCCATATCTCAGAGACCTCATCCCGGGCAAAAAAAGATTGGATCAATTCGATGCGCATGCGCAGGAAAGCAACATTCCCGAGCCTAAGCCCATCTGCCATTTTAGCCCCTATCCATATACGGGCACCTTTGATGTCGATGCCGATATAATTATTTTCAGGATGGGCATGCGCAAGATGAGTGGTGTATTCACCTTTCCCACAAGCCAGTTCTAACACTATGGGCCGCTCCTTTTTAAATATTTTTTCATTCCAATGACCTCTAATTTCCATCCTATTCCCATCTGCATCGTCTAAGTGAGGATCAAGAAAATCATGGTTTTCAAACACATTAGGCAACATAGCAACCTCTGCAAACCGTTGCAATTTATTTTTATTTGACATGTTTTTTACGATTTTAGAAGGTGTAAATGTAACAGCTCTAAAATATTAGGTTTACATTTTTAAAATAAGCACCTCGATCCTTCTGTTGTATTGATGCTCATCTTCGGTACAATTCACACCATCCTTACATCTGTTTCGCGGCTGGGTCTCCCCTCTGCCTACGATGGAGACTCTATCAGTATTAATTCCTTTTAATATAAGATAACGTTTGGCTTCCTGAGCTCTGGAAATGGATAGATTCAGATTAGATTTAGCATCACCTCTTGCATCCGTATGTGCGATTAAATTGACCACCATATCCGGATTTTGATGGAGGACCGTGATCAGTTCATTGAGTTCTCTTTCCGCACCTGTCCTGATGCTTGCATTGTTGAAATCATAATAAATGTTTTCCAACGTTATGACCCCTCCTACCTTTAACGGCTCTTTTAAGATTGAAACTTTCTCTTTATTGAAATTTAGATTCATCAATAGATTGTCATTCGATCCTTTGATAGGAATAGAAATATCGTAATAATCTTTTAACCTGGCACTGATCTTCGAATCACAACCTGCGGGAATGCAAAATTCAAAACTCCCATTAGCATCAGTAATACGGGTCTGCATTTCATTATTACATTCCAGGACCAATTTGATCTCCACATCAGGCAGTACCGTATTATTGTCCTGGTCAAGGGCTATTCCTTTAACTATGATACATGCATTCGACTTAAGTTTGATCTTTTGAATACCACCGGCAGTAAAATTTATATCAAAATTATGAAAGCCTTTTAATGATGCCCGCATTTTATATATTTTTCCCTCCTGGAGATTGACAATCATACTTCCATTTTTATCAGTCAGATTGCTGAACACTTCCTGGCCTTCCATATTTAATATAGTGATAGTCACATTATTTAGTCTCCTAAGACTATTGCTGTCTATTGTGATAAAAGTATGATTGACGGCTGCCTGAGTTTTGGATTTCTTAGGTGTCAATGCATAAATATCATCCTGACCTGCTCCTCCCGACCGGGAGGAGGTAAAATAAGCTACAGAATGATTAGGACTTACTACGAGACTTATATCATCCTGACCACTATTAATAGGTGAAGGTAAAAGTTGTGCGGATAGACCTGCTCCATTCTTTAGCTCAGCCACATAAATATCCAGACCACCATTTCCATTCGGCCTGTTACTGCTAAATGTTATAATTTCATCTCCAATAAATGTTGGGAAAAGTTCATTATCTCCACTATTAACTATGGCTCCGAGACTGATGGGACCTGACCAAATACCTCCGTTCCTTTCAATATAATACAGATCATAATTACCATATCCACCTGAAAGATTGGAAGAAAAATAAAGCCTGTTTCCGGTGGTATTCAGGGCAGGATGGCAGAATGAAAATTCATTATTCGCAGGAAATAATTCCAAAGGTTTTGACCATTCTCTATCTATCTTATGGGATGTATATATACTTAGGTTCATTTTCTTTTGTTCTTTGGATCCTTCTATTTGATTATTTCTGGTAAAAAAAACTTCTGTGCCTTCTTTATTAAAAGTCAAAGGCCCTTCATGAAAGACCGAATTCAATGCAGTAGAAAAAGGCATTTCTGACATCATGTTATTATTTGCATCTATACCGCTTTTGTATAAGTTGAAATAAGAAACAGCTAGCTTCCTGGACTTTTTTCTTTCAGTACGGCCATTGGCAACATAGACCAGACTATCCAAATAGATACAAGGAGAAAATTCGAGCGTTGGGGTATTTATATTTGCCTGATTTACAACATTATAATTTGTTAACTGACCATTCATGATATCTGTCAATATATCATTGTTCTGTGCATGAATAGAAAAACAATGGATCGTGACCAAACCAATGATAAAAAGTAGTCTAAAATATAATTTGAAAGAAGGATACATATTATTGTCGCTTAAAAAAATCTCGGATTCTGAACATCCACATCGTAATCTGCCGGTAAACTATATCTTAAAAAACATTCAATACTACCTTTGTTATACCTTCCCAGATCCCCTATCTGAATATCATAGGAAAGCCCCAGGAATAATGGTTCTATGATCTTAAGGCCGAATAAAACATCAATTGACTCGCCAAGGGCTGAATTGATCCCACCTGTTCGATAAGAAAGTCCTATGTTATATTTCATGGCAAAATCCACCATTATATTCGCATCCAGGCTCACAGGGCTGTTCTTCGCAAATTTAAGATTGACTTGTGGAGTAAAAAACAGTTCTTCATTTGCCTCTATAGAATATCCGGACATGACATAAAAATGCATAACTTCCCTGGATACCAGCAATTGGTCATCAAAATCTATATTGGATCTCAATATTCTGGGAACAGAAAGGCCAATATAAAACTGTTTATCTGCGTAGTATGCTCCCAGTCCTACATTTGGCACGATCTTGGAGGTGTTTTCTACCAATACTGCATTGTCTGAAGCTAAATTCTGATCAGCCCGGAGACTATTGTTGCTAAAGTCTACACCATAATAACGCACGCTTCCTTCAAGTCCACCACTGATAAATCCATTACCAAGAGGTAACCTGTAAGCATACATACCACTCAAGGTCCACATATCAGAAATCCCTATGGTACTATGGATCAGATTGGCCCCAACTCCCACTCTTTGATTCAAAAAAGGAATATTGGCCGAAATGGACTGAGTGACAGGCGACCCTTCGAATCCCATCCATTGATTGCGATATAGTGCTGCAAATGAAGTCGAAGGCAAAGCCCCCGCAAATGCAGGATTGATGGCCAGTTTATTATACATAAACTGACTGTATTGCCTCTCTTGTTGCGAGTAACCTGCATTGAACAATGTACCAATGAAAATAATTATAAAAATCGATCTCATATCTCCGTGCAATTATCTTTTAATAATTAAAAAACCTTTTTGAATACTACTCTGATTCCCCATATCAAATACATAAAAATATGTCCCGGAAGGAAGGTCAGTACCTTTATATTTCCCATCCCAGTTATTGAGGTAAGGCGATGCTTCGAATACAGGACTGCCCCATTCATTGAATACAAATAATTTACTGTTATTCTGACTAAGATCTTCGAGGCATGATATCCTCAGGACATCATTGACCCTGTCATTATTGGGAGTAATAATATTGGGCACCATACAATCATTAATCGCATCCACATCTATGAGGACCTCTGCTTCTGAACAGAAAGACGGACAACCTGCCACACATATACGGTATACAAACTTGTCATAATCCGACTGGCCGCCAGATGTATAAACAAATGACTGATCATTCAGTATCTCTATCAATCCAAAGGATGGATTATCAACAATTTCAATGGTAACAGGTGTATTAAACTGGTCATTGGCAGTAACATCCAGTACCGGATCAGATCCAACTTGCATTCTGAAAATATCATCCCCTGCTGTTATGGCCCCTGGTACCCAAATAATCATTGTATCGTTACTGTAATCAATGCAATCATTGAAATCAAGACTCCACACAAAGGTATTTTTTCCGGATGCCAGGTTGCTGACCTGAGAATTTGGATCAAGAGGATCAGCAATGACCACTCCAGCAGTTAGCGTTATCCAATGACCCTTAGCAATGACAACCGGAGTTGCCTGGAGTGTTGTTGTAATTCCCTCGCAGAGATATTTAACATTCCCGGTTACAGCAGTTTCTTCAGGAGGCCTATTGATAAGTACAGTTACCGGTATTGACGGTGAGGATACACAGGTATTTAAAGTAGCAATAGCATAAAAATCATTATTGCCATTTATAAAATTAGAGAAGTCTGTGACATTGGTGCATAAAGCATTAGTCGGTCCACCCACCGGAGTTGTAAAGGCGCTATTGTAAAAAGTATAATTGGCCCCCGCTGTTGCAGAGCCATTTGTAACGCACAAAGTCAGTACAGCATTGTCTTCAAAAGCACACAAAGAAGCAGCTGGATCTGAGAGTGTGGGAGCATTTGGTGGCAAATTGATCACAAGCTGAAATGCATCAGAAACCGGAGAAGCACATCCATCATTGATCAGAGTTAAAAAGTAATTGCCGGCATTGGCACTCTGAGCAGGAAAGATTACCCACCTCTTTTGGCTTGAGGATATACCACCCGGGCCAATCCATGCATAAGTATAATTGAAAGAATTGCTTATTTCTAAAATTATTGAATCATTCAGACATACTGTCGGATCACCTATTATGAGTGGCCTGTCAGGTGTTTTTACTACGGCTACATTAAATGGAACTGATGGTTTTGACAGGCATCCATTCAATTCAAAAATGACAGTATAACTACCACCATTTGCTTCCTGAGCGTTTGGTATTGAAAGGTTATTGACAGTAGTAGTGATATCACCGGCCGGAGTCGACCAGATAAATTGACCGGCATTGGGATGATTGGCTACTATCAGATTAACCGTATCTCCACTACATACCTTTGTTAATCCTTGCAGGATAGGTTGCACCGGAGCGATAGAAACTGATATTGTAATTCTCGCTGTATCTGAAGAACATCCCAGATCGGAAACTACTACCAGTGAATAAATACCATTGGCGAATTGGCCGGGATTGATCACAGGATGTGGATCAGTGCTTACAAATCCTCCAGGCCCTTTCCAGAAAAAACTTAACTGATCTTCAGGAATACTAGTATTATAGTTAAAATTGATCGCTTCATCAGGAAAATGGCAATTTTCAGCATCCGATGTAAGATTAGTGATCCTTGGTTTAGGATTCAACTCAAGACTGATACTCCCTGTGGCTATACATCCAACAGCTGTTGTAACTGTGACGGCATAAACTCCTAATGCAGCTTTGATGATCGGAGTAGCCAAATTTGAAATGAAACCATTTGGCCCGGTCCAGTTAAATGTCGCTCCGGGATAAGGATTAGTAGATAATTGTACACTGTCCCCTTCGCAAACAGGGCCATTATAATTAATGGTCACAGGAGCTTCCTCAGTGACCACAACATTTAAAGGAAGTGACTCCACAGAAGTGCAACCACCTGACTTTAAGGTTAGTGTCCACAATCCGTTTTCATCATCACCTGCTGCAGCTATCACAAGGGGATTAGCAGAGGTTGTTATTATTTGTCCGTTTGGTCTTTTCCAAATAAAAGAATCAATGGATACTATGATATTGGATGTTAACCTTAACTCATTGTTATTACATACAGGACTGTTGGAAGTAGGGGTTGGACGGTCAGATCGCTTTGAAACATTCACTGTTACATAAGCGGGTTGAGAACTACAATCAGTCGAACTGATTACAAGAGTATAGACCCCGGCATCCTGCAAAGTAGCGGGAGCAATAGAAGGGGGATATTGAAGGTCAGACTTGAATCCATTTGGCCCGGTCCACATATATTTAATATTTCCATTCACAGGTGTCCCCAAACTGATGATGCCTCCTTCACAAACCTGGATCAAGACATCGTCTACTATTGCTACCGGGCTTTCGATCACTACCACCGACAGACTGGCAGAAGGATTGGAAATACAATCATTTTCAGAAATGATCACATAGAATAAATAATTTCCAACAGGTCTGTCCACCGCATACTGAGGCACTATAGTAGAGTCAAGTAAGGTTCCACCGGGTGCAGTTCCTTCATACCATTTGTATTGAATATTCCCAGTATAGGGTTGTGTAAATAATATAATATCTGAGTCGGCACAAACTGATGAATCCATAGCTCCTATGATAGGGGTATTGATCTCATCATTAATAAATACCTGAACGACGCCTTCACCTCCACAACCATTAAAACCTTGTACAC
>JAYUWT010000104.1:0-2218 GCA_043753405.1 Saprospiraceae bacterium
ATTAAAAAATTAAACTATGTTTTGTAAATCACCGCAATAATTCGACGAAGTTCTTGACAGTATAACTCTTTCCTTCCTGAGTATTTAATTTCAAAATATAATAATAAGTCCCTTCTACGAGATCGGTTCCATTATCATTTTTTCCATCCCAATTATTTTCATAATTATCAGTAGTAAATACAGCTTCTCCCCATCTATTAAAAATCTTTACGGTGGAGCTTACTATATTACATTTAGGAAACTGAGGTAGAACCAAAACATCGTTTTTCCCATCACCGTTCGGAGTAAATGTATTTACATAATTACCATCTTTTTCAACACATTCGTATTTGCTGATCAATATTATAATCCCGGTGTCACATGCATTAGGACAATCGTCTGTGCATAAAAGGTAGAACATGGTCTCGCGATCCATTGGATAATTTAATTCATACTTTTTAGCCTGGGAATCATAATTTCCATGGTAATAAAACTCAAGCTCGGAAGCACTGTTACTTTTAGAAAGCAATGTACCTATAGGTTGATTATCACTATTTAAAACTTGTGCCCTAACCGGCTGAACGTTAAAGTTAGATAACCCGCCGAGGTCATCATTGGACAGTACATCAAATATTATCGGATTCGAATAATAATCAAAAAATACGGTGTCTGTCACAGCATTAAATGAAGCTTCTGAAAGGGGTTGAACTATGGTGTCGACGAGACAACCTCTGGCATCTTCAACTGAAATAGTGTAAGATGTATTTGGCAATAAATTTGCAAAATTACCTGAATCTACTGCTGTTCCATTATTTAATTTAAATAGATATGGTGATGTTCCGGTGATCGGGGTCACCAGTATAGTTCCGGTAGTCCCTCCACAATCAAAACCTTCAGTCACAATATTTAACGAGATCCCGATACTGGAATTTATTGTGAGCATACCTTCAGCAAGGCACCCACTTAAGTCCTCAATACGATATATATAGTTTCCGGGGCTAAGTCCTGTTAACTCAATCTGCTCATTAGCGATATTATTTTGCATTATATCTACGGGTCCTTCCACAATAAAATTGAAAGGTGATAAACCATTGATAGCTGTCAGGATTACGCTTCCATTATTTTCACCGCATGTCGTATTGTTAGTAAATGCTGTACTACTGAAATTACTTTCATTTTCTACTTCTATCTGTCCGTTGGTAATACATCCATTTCCATCCGTGACAGTATAATTATATAATCCGGAAGGAATTGTATCAAAATTAAACTGTGCGGTGTTTACAGGACCAGAATTCATATTGACTATGCCTGTAAGTTCAAAAACAAAAGGTGCTATACCTCCAGTTGTCACTATATTGACACTTCCGGTTGGTTCAGCACATTCTGATGCTCCCGAAGTCGTATTGCTTACCAATGCATTTAAAGTGACAATGGTATCCAGACGGATATCTTTACATTGTTTGGAATCGATGACAGTTATAATATAATTTCCAGACTGCAAATTTGTAAATTCAAAAGTCAACAGATTCGTCATACCGGAAGTAGCAGTAGAATCCCCGGATAATTCATATATATAAGGAGGCGTTCCACCTACTGCACTAACAGTAATAGAACCGTTAGCTGCATTGCAATCTGCATTTATGTGAGAGGTATTAGCAGCAACTCCATTTTTATCATTTATGATTATGGATGTAGTAAATGCACAACCTGCTCCATCCATCACAGTCGCTTCATAACTTCCAGCCGGCAGATTAATAAACGTATGATTTAATGCATTTATACTTCCTGAGTTCATATTGACATTACCACTGATACTGTAAATATAAGGAGCCATGCCATTAAATGCGGTCAGCGATATAGTGCCGTTAGACTGGCCACAATCGCTTTGTGTTGAAGCAGATTCGAGATTTACGCCTTCAATATTTTCAATAATGAAAGTTTGCATTGTTTCACATCCATTGGCATCCTGTACTGTGTAATTGTATTCGCCAGAGGGTAAATTTGTAAATATAAATGTGACAAGATTTGTGGGATCACTCGTCATTTGAACCGGACCAGTAATGGCATAAATATATGGTGCTGTGCCGTTATTTACCGTGATTTCGATCCTACCATCCGGATTATTGCAATGAGCAGCCAAAAGTATATTACTTCCGGAAAAATTATTTTGGTTATCAATATTTATATTGGATAAAAATGTGCATTGATTTGCATCTATTATTGTCACCAGATAGTTTCC
>JAYUWT010000105.1:0-2217 GCA_043753405.1 Saprospiraceae bacterium
TCAAAGAGGCAATTAATCAGTTTTTTTCAACGTTTTACTATCATTACCACTCATGTACAAATTATTCTTGATTTGTTTTTTATAAATATCGAGACCATAATATGTAAGTTCTTGTGCAATGAGCATTAGCTCCTTTACCCCCCGATCAGCAAGAAACTGTGCTTCATGCACCAGGCTTTCAATGGTCCTGCTTACGTGTTTGCCGCGCATAAGAGGGATAGCACAAAAGCTACAGGTACGATTGCAACCCTCAGAGATCTTGAGATAAGCAAAATGCGCGGGTGTAGTAATCAATCGTTCACCTATCAGTTCTTTTTTATAATCAGCTTTAAGATCGGCCAACACGGAGGGCATATCCATGGTACCGTACCAATTGTCCACTTCAGGTATTTCGAGCTTTAATTCATCTTTATATCTGTGTGAGAGACAACCCATCACCATCAGTCGATCTATCTGCCCTTCATTCTTAGCTTCAGCAAATTGAAGTATGGTGTCGATGGATTCTTTTTTTGCATTCTCTATGAATCCACAGGTATTGATGATCACTATGTTGGCTTCATTTTCACTGGCATCATGCTGCACATCAAAATTATTATACTTAAGCTGCGTGATCAGATTTTCGCTATCTACAGTATTTTTTGAACAACCCAGGGTGATTACATGGACTTTGTTATTTATTTTACCTCTTGATCTCACGATCTATGTTTAATTTTATGCAAAAGTAAGCTATCAAAGAGGCAATTAATCAGTTTTTTTCAACGTTTTACTATCATTACCACTCATGTACAAATTATTCTTGATTTGTTTTTTATTCTTCTCATGGGGTTCCAAAGCTCAAGTTGGCATTAAATTAGTAACTACTATTCCACAAAACCGAATATCTGAACGCAATACCAGTAATAAATTATTTACTTTCTTATCGGGTGCAGGGATAGATTATTGGTTTCGATTAAAAAATTACAGACTGGAATTCCTGCCTTCTTTGCAATTACAATATGCTCATGAAAATGTAACGCTCAGTGATGAATCAAAGGGAGCTTTAAATTGGTCAATCATTGATTTTACGCCCATAATTCAATTTTACCCACTTGATTTTAAAAATGATTGTTTGTGCCCTACTTTTTCGAAGCAGGGTCAATTTTTAAAAAAGGGATTATTCATACAACTCGCACCCGGTATAGCGTATAGTAATCTGAATGGTAAAAATACTGAGGTGGACCATATTTCAAACTGGATAGCTATAGCAAGGGCCGGTGTAGGCATAGACATTGGAATATCTGATTTGATTACTGTATCTCCTACTATAAATTATCAATTTGCACAATCTCTGGATTGGAATGCGTTTTTTACCAGTGCAACCTCTGCAGATATTAATATTTATTCAGGGTTGTTTCTGAGTGCGAGAATCGGTTGGCGGTTTGATCGCAAAAATTATTAAAATCCCATTTTAAAATCGTCAGAAAAAAGCAGGAATAGGTATCGTGGCATTTTCCATGTCTTGAGCATATTTTAAAAATAACTGCATGCCTTCCAGATAAGTATCGTTTAATTCAAATCGAATATTAGTATTAAAATAAACATTGAGATCTATTGGGTATCCAGCAGTAGACTTTATTATTTCGAGCTTATTTTCCATGCCATGTACTATTGCAGCATTAAACTGGTCGATTATATTCTGACTTACATCATTCTGGCCCAGCCATACCGCGTATACAAACGGCAATCCTGTTAATTCTTTCCAACCTTGCCCCAAGTCAAAGGAATAGGTATAGTTAGCTTTACCTCTTATGGCACGATCACCAATAATAATGCCTGCCGTCTTGCCACTTATTTTCGCTTCAAAGTCCGGCTCGGATTCAAGGTATACTACTTCCTTTTTCCAAAGATGCTTAAATAAAATTTGTATCAGCAATACTGAGGTGCGAGACTGATAATCTAAGTAAACATTTTCAATCTCTTCGATGGGCACTTCTGAAAATAAACAAACACTGGAGACATAACCATCAGAAGCTATCCCGTATCGATTGATTAGCGTAAAGTCCTTTTTTAGCAGCGCTCCCACAGGTACCAACGAGATCGCCACCTTTTGTTCAAAAAATAAATCTGCACACTCAGCCGGAGGACATTCAATTATATCAAACTGATCAGAAAACTCCTCTGTCAACAAACCATTCAAAAAAGGTTTGGTATTTAGATAGTTTACTATTGCAACTTTGG
>JAYUWT010000106.1:0-2217 GCA_043753405.1 Saprospiraceae bacterium
ATCATGGACCATTGATCCCTCTTGACTTGTTTTCCGCCAGGATCGGATTACTCGTAAACTTCTATGGTAAAATTGCAGTTTGATTTACTTTCCGAACCATTGCGTATCTCATTTGTTTTTTAATAAACTATTGACTTAATACATTTTACCCTAACTTTGTTAAAACCATTATATAATGATAGCCCATTGTTTTCTAGTAATTACTCTATTAGTCTCATCTTTTTTATCAGAATCTAAGAGAGAGG
Source organism: Saprospiraceae bacterium (assembly GCA_043753405.1). Lineage (GTDB taxonomy): Bacteria > Bacteroidota > Bacteroidia > Chitinophagales > Saprospiraceae > Parvibacillus. Next base: position 246 of record JAYUWT010000106.1, read on the forward strand.
CAAGTTGTCGTGCCAATAGTCATTTTACGGAGGGGTCCGTGGAAATTGAAAATGGCTATGTGGAATGTTCTGGTTCTAAATGGGGATGGCCAGAGATAAAAGTAAGTGAAGACGCTATAATAAAGAGTTTTCAGTTGACTACTACTGAAATGCATAAAACAAAATTAGAAGAATTCAAATCTATATTAAGACAATCAAAAGACACAGCAGCGCCTGATATACTTAAACAAATTGCCCTTGGCGAAAAATTATCATCCTACAAGGATGTCAATTATGATGAATACAAAAAATTTCAAAAAGATTATATAAGTACAATCGACAAACTCATCGAAGGTAATAAAGAAGATTTGAGTAAGTTCTTTCAATTTCGGTAACACATTGATACAACTTCTGAAAAAGATGTTCTGGTTTTCATCCCACAAATACCTCTGCCGGTAATTGAAAATATTTTCTCAGTTTAATCGCCAGCTTTAGCGTAAGCTCTCTTCTGCCGGAAAGTATCGATGACACATGCCCTTTACTACCAATGATGGGTTCGAGATCTTTAGCTTTAAGTCCTTTTTCTTCCATTTTTAATTTGATTACTTCTATGGGATCTAAAGATGGTAACTTGATATGTTTATCTTCATAGTCTTTCACTAATATCAATAATAAGGATAACTCCTCTGCCTGCGGTGTGTTTTCCCCGGCATGAAAAATCTGAAGTGTTCTTTTTATGGCCTTCTGGTAGTCTGATTCCGTTTTTAATACATTCCACTTCATTTTTCTTTTGTTTTATAGGTTAATATTTTGACATCAAATTCTATTCGTTGAACATCTATTCGATCATACTCTATGTGGCTACCAAACCATATGATGTAGGCAGCCATTTGACTAAAATTAATAGATAGGATAAGTCTATATTCATTTCCTTTAATGTTTAAAATGACTCTATCATTCCCTATCAGGCTGGCATGGGCATAAATTTTCTTTAACTGATTGAAATTTTGAAATTTATGCTTCAAAAATTCACTATACCATGTAAGTAATGCGTTTTTAGCCTTGGGATATCTATCCACATAATAGAGAATGGACCTTTTGACTATAACATTCACTATACAAACATACACATTGTTTTCAAATTGAAAACATAATTTAATTTTATACCCACTAAATATGGCGAAGAGCTAATTACTTACTCCCTTCTTCCGGGAAGTGAACACACATCTCAGGATGCATCGTATAGAGTCTATACTGCACACCATCATGGACCATGATCCCACTTGACTTGTTTTCTACCAGGATCGGATTACTCGTATACTTCGTCCAATGGATGAGATCGTCCGATACGGCCACATTGGTATTCCAGTCACTCCAGTCTTTCACAGGAGTGCCATGATAATAGCCATAGTATTTATCCTGATATTTGATCACTTGATTCATCGCTACCCCATATCGATCATATGGTTCCGGACCTTTTTTTAGCACAGGTTCATCTTGCAGATTGGTCCATACCTTTAGATCCTTACTGGTCGCCAGCCAGATCGCTTCATCATTGCGCTCATAATACAGATACCAAATATCATTCTGGAAATATACAGTTGGTGTGCCATATGGTCCTTGGCTCAACGGTCTTCCATCCGTGTATCGTATATCCAGCTGACCCTGATCTTGCCAATGGATTCGATCCAGTGATGTTAGGCGATGGGCGATATCATTTTTACCTTCTGCAAACATATGGTAGGTATCCCCGGATTTGATCACCATCATATCCTCTGTCCATAAAGAGTCATAGATCGGATTTTTAGCATATCTGGACCACATCATCCCATCCTGCGATGTAGCGTAGCCAAGCGTCATCTTTTGATCATCTCCATCCTTATACCCCGTATACCATAAATGATAAATGCTGTCTTTGTAAAGAATAAAGCCTCGCTCGCGGATGTTTTCATCCCAGTCTGAAGAGACCGCAGTACCCTTGAAAAGAGGATTG
>JAYUWT010000107.1:0-2215 GCA_043753405.1 Saprospiraceae bacterium
TTAAATTCCACCAATTCGTTACAGCTTTTTCCTTCCCTGACGGATGCTACAGATATTTTTACTGGAGATAAATTTAATCTCAGGCTTAAAATAAAACTTCGAGGCAGCATCTCATCCAGTACTAATCTCAGATTGCGATTAACTATGAATGTATCTAATAAATGATGTGGTATTCAAACTATATGGAATTTCTTTAGCAATACTGTGTACTGCATAGTAATAGTTTTATATTTGCGGCCATTTAGTACTAACACCAATACATGAAAGTTACTGAGTATTTTGAGCGTGCCAATGGCAATACCTTGATTTCATTTGAAATCTTACCTCCTTTAAAAGGAGGCAGTATTGATTCTATATTCAATATACTTGATCCCTTGATGGAGTTCAGACCTCCATTTGTAGATGTTACCTATCACCGTGAAGATTTTATTTATCGCAAGACCAATGAAGGTTTTTTTGAGAAAATATCAATGCGTAAAAGGCCGGGCACCGTGGTGATATCTCAGGCAATACAAAATCGATATGGTGTGGATACGGTACCTCATTTATTATGCGGTGGCTTTACAAAGGAAGAAACTGAAGATGCATTAATAGATATGGCATATGCCAAGATCAATAATGTATTGGCGCTCAGGGGAGATGCACGTAAATTTGAAGGAAAGTTTATACCAGAGCCGGGTGGTCATTTTTATGCTATAGATCTTATCAAGCAGATCAAAGATATCAATGAGGGAAACTATATAGATGCGGATATAAAAGATGGCGCTAAATCAAATTTCTGCATTGGAGTAGCTGGTTATCCTGAAAAGCATTTTGAAGCACCTAATATTGAAAGTGATATAAAACACTTAAAACAAAAGATAGACGCAGGTGGTGAATATATTGTGACTCAAATGTTTTTTGACAATAAAAAATATTTTGAATTTGTAAAACTATGTCGGGATAATGGTATACACGTACCCATAGTACCAGGTCTAAAACCATTGACCAGAAAAAGTCAAATCAACTCAATTCCATCGGCCTTCTATATCAATTTACCGGCAGATCTGGTAAATGCATTGAATAAAGCAAAATCTCCCGATGCAATAAAACAAGTAGGTACCGAATGGGCTATTGCCCAATGCAAAGAATTAAAAGCTGCACATGTCCCGTCATTGCATTTTTATACCATGGGAGACAGTGATACTACCAGAAAAATAGCAGAAGCTGTATTTTAAATTTAATTATTATCTGCCAGTGAGGGCAAAAATACTTCGCCAGAGATTATTTTTAAAGCGGGTGACCTGCAATACAGGCATCCTAAGGCTACCAAATGATCTGAACATTCTTTCAGGCCCTGCTAACATGCTACCTTCAAAGTCAAATATATCATGCTGGCCTATGTGATCTTGTATGCACTTCCAAAGAATACCATGTATGCTACCTCCAGGATCATGATGATGATCTCTGCCTAATACCAGATTGTATACTTTTGCCTTGTCTTTTGCCATAAACATTGCTGCGACCGGTCTGCGATTTTCATTCAAGCTGGCTATATATATTGATCCGGCATTTCTGTTTTTTACTGCCTGGTACATGCGCTCAAATTCTACTAAGCTATAAGGTACTTTTAATGCTTGCCTGCTAAAAGTAAGTGAAACCAATTGGTACGCTGCACGTGTATCTTCAGATTTTTCTATTGTCACTACTTTTAATGTCTTAAGTAGTTGTGTTCGCGCAGACCCTTCCATATTTTCCCATATAGCATCCTCTGATTGCCTTAGGGGTAAATGATATGTGTATCTCCAATCCAATCTGTATCCTTTCCAAAAAAAGGGTAAACCATATATATATTCAGGGAAAAATTTCTGTTGTAAATATACAGAATGTGGTATTTGTGTAACCAATTCTGTCAACACTTCCTTTTCATATTCATATGCTGAGGTACGTTTTTGATTTGCCGGATAATCGAGGTATACACCCATATAAGGAATCAGGTAAGGCATACCAATAATTTTAATTCCATTTTTTCTAAAATTAAAATATGGTAAAGCTCCTACGATCTTGTTTTCTTTATTACAGTGAAGTGCAATATCCCAAGCATCCAGACATACTGCATCCAGTAGCCAAGGCTGTAAAAATAATGGTAGATCATGCACTCTTTCATTAGCCCATGATCTGTACTTTTCTTTATTTTCCATACAACTGATCGGGGAGAAAATTACGATTTTAAAAT
>JAYUWT010000108.1:0-2212 GCA_043753405.1 Saprospiraceae bacterium
GAAAAGGAGTCGGTGGTCCCGGGGCACCTGATATTGCATGGCAAACCGATTCGTATATTATCGGTGATAAATCCGGAGAATGGTTTACTCCTGATTTTACCTTCCATACTTATAGATATATGGAAATTAAAGGATTGAATTATAAACCTTCCACCATTGATATAAAAGGCCTCTTTATTCATACGAATGTCGAGAATGAAAACAACTTTATTTGTTCTTCCTCCCTGTTAAACTCCATTCAGGAAGCTACTAAACGAACATTTCAGGCCAATATAATCAGTGTGCAGTCTGATTGTGCAGCTAGAGAAAAATTCGGCTATGGTGGTGACTTAAATTCCACTAACGAATCTTTTATTTACAATTACGATATGCAATCATTTTACCGGAAAACGATTTATGATTGGGTAGATGCTATGAAAGATTCGTCTTTTATAGATACAGCACCTTTCGCCGGTATTGAATATTGCGGAATAAGCTGGGAGTCAGCATTTCTTACTACACAGTACTATCTCTATTTGTATTATAATGATACTACCTTCATCAAAGAATTATATGAACAGGACAAGAAATGGATGGATAAGGCGGCGAGAATTCACCCTGGATTGATTGTGGATAAAGGGCTGGCTGACCATGAATCGTTAATACCTGTTCCTGTAGAGTTAACCGGGACAGCCCATTATCTGCAATGTGCGAGGATCATGCAAAAGTTTGCAAGTGTGATGCGTGATATTGAGAATGAAAAGAGATATTCTCAATTGGCTGAAAAATTACAGAATGTATTACTTGCCGAATTTTGGCGCAATCCTGTGACTAAACAAATCAATAAACAAACCATGTTTTCTACTTTATTATACCATGGAGTGATTCCTACGAATGAATTAGAAGCTGCAAAAGATTCATTATTAAAAGCTGTTGAGAATGGTCCCTCAGGTCATTTTAATACTGGCATTTATGGCACCAAATATATTCTAGAAACTGTTTCTGAATATACCGATCCCAATAATGTATTCAATATCGTAAACAGTACTGCTTATCCAGGCTGGGGGCATATGATTGATAATGGTGCCACTACCCTATGGGAAACCTGGAAGGAAAGCGATAATATCTATTCCAATTGTCATCCCATGTTTGGATCTGTCACGGAATGGTTTTACAGATGGCTGGCAGGAATAAGACCCGATCCGGAAAATCCAGGGTTTAGAAAATTTATTTTAGGTCCATCCACACCCGAAGGCCTTGAATATGTAAATTCTACTTATGCTTCTCCTTATGGGAAAATTATTTCAAACTGGAAGAAGCTAGAACTAGGGACCACCGTATACGAATTTGAAATCCCTTTAAAATGCAAAGCCAAAATTATATTACCAATACACTCATCAGAAAAATTTACCATCAAACTAGAAAATAGAAATTTAACTAAAACAGAAAAGTTGTCTTCGGGTAATTTTGAACTTGGCGCAGGGGAGTATATAGTTACCGTTTCATTAATTGAGTGATATAACTTAGATTAAAAAAATGAAAATGAAAATCAGCCGCAATTTATTCTCTGTCAGCTTAGTCGTGTTGCTTTCGGTGTTAACTGCTTTCAATTTGCGTAAAAAACAAAAAAAATCAGGCCCTCCTAATATCGTTTTCATCATGTCGGATGATCACGCTTACCAGGCCATAAGTTGTTACAATAGAAAGCTAAACCAAACTCCAAACATTGATCGGATTGCAAAGGAAGGAGTGATTTTTACACGCAGCTTTGTCACCAATTCTATTTGTGCTCCAAGCCGTGCAGTAATGCTTACTGGCAAATTTTCACATGTAAACGGTCACTTGGATAATAGCCAGGCTTTTAATGGCAGTCAGGTGACTTTTCCCAAATTGTTGAAGGCTGCTGGCTATGAAACTGCTATGATCGGCAAATGGCATCTTGAGAGTGAACCCACTGGTTTTGATTATTGGAATGTATTGCCAGGACAGGGTGATTATTATAATCCTGATTTTATTGAAATGGGGAAAAAAAATAAAATTGAAGGGTATGTTACCAATCTGATTACTGATTTCAGCCTCAAGTGGCTTGACAAAAGAGACAAGAAAAAACCATTTTGCCTTTTATTGCACCACAAAGCCCCTCATCGGGCTTGGATGCCGGATACATCATACTTAGATAGATATAATGATGTAGAATTTCCTCTTCCGGATAATTTCTATGATACGTACGAAG